>CAYNVI010000255.1:0-6963 GCA_964400585.1 uncultured Pirellulaceae bacterium
TCGGCTTGCAGCCGCGCGATCCAGGCCGCGTCGTCGACGCCGCGATGGAGTGGACACAGAAGGTAGCCGCGATCGCCAAAATGATCGCGGAACCGCTGCAGCTGGCGAACCAGCGGCGCCTCCTGCGGGCCCGGTCCCGCGCCGCTAGCCGCCTTCGCCCCCCGCACATCGATCCCGGCGAGCAACCCATCGCTCCGTTCGCACAGGTCGTCCCACCCCAGCCGGCAAGCCCCTTTCTCTCCCCGCTGCAGCCCCCGGGAAAGCAACCGGCAGAGCCTCCCATAGCCCGCCCGGTCCTCCGCCCAGACGACCAGCGGCAAAGCATCCTCCAGCGGCAGTTCGGCGCCAATGATCAGCGGAAATCCCGCTTCCTGCGCCGCCCCGAACGCGCGGACCACGCCGGCGACCGAGTGCCGATCGGTGATCGCCAATCCCTGATAGCCCAGCGCGATCGCCCGCTCGACGTATTCCTCCGGATGCGAAGCTCCCCGCAAGAAGGAAAAATTGGTCTTGCAGTGAAGCTCGGTGTACTGCATCGCTGTCCCCTGCGTAAAATGAACGGGCGTTCATATTAGCAGGTTGCCCCGCCGCCGGCGAAGGGTCTTTTCGTGACACCGGAAATTCGGCCACGCTGGGCCGCCGTTGGCGCCTGCTCGCCACCCGCCCCCGAGCACAGGCACCGAGCACAGGCACCGAGCGAGCAACTTTGCCGAGAGCGGCTAGCCCTGGGCCCAGCGGTAATCGGCTTGCTTGACAAAGCCTTCCAGCGTGATCGTTCCGTCGGCCCCGCAGCGGACGACCGAAAACCCGTTGTTCTTCACCCCGGGACCTTCGACCATCGCCACCAGCGTGCAGAAATGGATGCCGTCGCGCTCGCGGTAATCGTTCTTGTGACTGTGGCCTTGGAAGACGCAGCGGACATTGCCTGCCTGACGCAGGACCTGCCGGACCGCCGCCGCGTTCTTCGCGGCGTAGTGGTTGTCGATGTCGAGCCGTTGATGCGTGAACACGATCGTCGGCTGCGGGTGGGCCGCCAGATCGGCCTTCAGCCAAGCCAGTTCTGCGGCCGGGACGTTGGGATCGGTCCACTGGAAATTCTTTCGCCCATACGGCGTCCCGTCGCTGCGGAAACAGCAATCGAGCACGACAAAATGCATCCCGCCGGCGTCGAAGGAGTAATACGAGCGGGGCTGCTGGACCCCCTCGAGGAATTCTTCCTTGGTCAGCGTGTGGACGCAGTGGTTGCCCAGCACGTAATGCCGGACCGGATGGATCGCCGCGAATTGCGATTCGATCCTTTCCAGGAAGCCCAGCTCCGCCGCCACCGAATCGGCCGCATCGATGAAGTCGCCCAGCTCGGTCACAAAGGCGAGCTGCCTGCCCTGAAACCGCTCGGCCGCCTCGGCGAGCTTAACCGGGGTGTCGCGGTAATGGCGACTGCCGGCCGCCGGTTTATCGGCGTAATGGAGGTCGGTGATCAGCCCGAACTGCAGCCCCTCTTCCGCCCCCGCTGCCCACCCGGCCGAGCCAGCCAGCCAGCCCGTGCCGAGCCCTCCCAGGATCAAACTCCCTTGCTTCAATACCGCGCGACGCCCCAACCGGACCCCTTGTGTGCCTGCCATTTCGCTTTGCTCCGTTGACCTGTTGCTTGATCGGATGCCCTCGCGGGCTTCCCGCTCGCGGCCCGCTGCCGCGTTCCCGTCTTTGGGAAACCCATGCGGGACCGATCCCAAGATCGTAGCGGCGATTTATTAAAATCGTGCCAACGCCGCCGGCGCCGGGCGTCTTTTTCCGGCGTAGGGATCGGTCGCCGCCGGAGAGCACAGTCCGCCTGACGAGGCGGGGGGGCTACAGCCCCAACGCTTGCAGCGTCGGTTCCAGGGCCGCCGCCCAACGGCGGTATCCCTCCTCGCTGAGGTGCAAGGCATCGGGCATGACCTGCGGGGAAATCGTGCCGTCGGCTTCCAGGAAGACATCGCCGATATCGAGGTAGTGAACCCGCTGGCCATCGGCGAACCGGCGGATCCGCTGGTTGATGGCCACGTTGTTCAACCGTTTCAGATCGGTCGGCTGGCGACCGCGCGGGAAGATGCCGGTCAGCACGATCTGGGTCTGCGGACGTCGTTCTTCCAGGATCTCCAGGATCCGCTTGACGCCTGCCGCCACCTGTTCGGGATCCTGGTCGAAGTGGCCCGTGTTGTTGGTGCCGATCAACAGCACTGCTACCTCGGGCTGGATCTTGCCGAGGTTGCCGTGGGTCAGCCGCCAGATCACGTGCTCGGTGCGATCGCCACCGATGCCGAGGTTGATCGCCTGGCGGTCGCCGTAGGCTGCTTCCCAGACGGCTTTGCCGGCCCCTTCCCAACCTTGGGTGATCGAATCCCCGATGAACGCGAGCTTGGCGTTCCCCTGGCGGGCGTTTTGCTTCAGCTGCTGGTCACGCTGCCGCCAGTTCGGCTCGTCCCCTCGGGTCGCCGGGATCACTGCGGTGTTGACGTCGTAGAAATCGCGGAGGTCTCGATAACGCTTTTGCAAGCCGGCGAGGACCTCCGCATAGGCGGGATCATCGTGGACGCTCTGCATCTCCTGCGGATCGGTCTCCAGATCGAACAGTTGCCACTGCCGCGTCCGCGGGAAGAACATCAACTTGTAGCGATCGTTCCGCACCCCGTCGTGGACCGGAACGTTGTGGACCGCGGCGTTCTCGTAGTAGGCGTAATAGATCGCATCGCGCCAGCCCGAAGGCGCCTGCGCCCCATTCTGAAACACCGGCACCAGGCTGCGGCCCTGAATCGCCGCGGGGATTTCCGCGCCGGCCAGGTCCAAAAATGTGGGAGCGTAATCGATGTTCTGGATCAACGCATCGGACTTTGTCTCGGGCGGGATCACGCCCGGCCAGCGGACCAGGAACGGCATCTCCAATGACTCTTCAAACATCCAACGTTTGTCGTACCAGCCATGTTCTCCCAGGTAGAAACCCTGGTCCGAACTGTAGATGAAGATCGTGTTGTCGGTCAGCCCTGCGGCGTCCAGGTAATCCATCAACCGCCCGACGCTGTCGTCCACCGCGGCGATGCAGCGGAGGTAATCCTTGATGTATCGCTGGTACTTCCACTGAACGATTTCCTTCTCGGTCAATTCCCCCGCTTTCATTTTGGCGATGAAGGCCTGGTTCTCGGGTTCGTACTGGGCATCCCAAACTTTCTGTTGCGCTTCGTTCATCCGCTGGTACTCGCGGTTGCCGATCCCGCCGCGGAAGTGCTCGGGGAACAGGGGCTTGCCGTGAAACTTCATGTCGTGCCCCCAGTAGAAATGGTCACGGATCGACATTTCGTTTTGCTTCAGCAGCTCGCTCCGCCCGGCGTAGTCGTCGAACAGCGACGCGGGCTCGGGGACATCGGTCTCTTTGTACAGCGAGAAATGCCGCTCGGCGGGCGCCCAGTTGCGGTGCGGCGCCTTGTGCTGGCACATCAGCATGAACGGCTTGTCGGCGTCGCGCGACTCCTTCAGCCACTGCAGCGAGAGCTCGGTGATGATGTCGGTGCAGTAGCCCGTGTAGCGCTTCCGCCCGCCGCCCATCTGCACGAAGTCCGGGTTGTAGTAATTCCCTTGGCCGGGGAGGACCTCCCAGTAATCGAAGCCCGTCGGATCGGTCGACAGGTGCCACTTGCCGATCATCGCCGTTTGGTAGCCGACATCCTGCAACAGCTTGGGGAACGTCGTCTGCGTACCATCGAAGCGATTCCCGTTCCGCAGGAACCCGTTCACATGGCTGTGCTTGCCGGTCAGGATGCAGGCTCGCGAGGGACCGCAGATCGAGTTCGCGCAGAATGAATTCCGGAAGACGGCGCCTTCTTGGGCGATCCGGTCCAGATTGGGCGTCTCGTTGATCTGGGAGCCGTACGCGCCGATCGCCTGCGTGGCGTGATCATCCGAAAAGACGAAGACGATGTTGGGGCGGTTCGATTCCGCCTGCAGCGAGGGGGCGGCCAAGCAGCTCCCCAGCAGCAGCACCGCCACGAGGATCGGAGAGGTCAATGCGATGTTCATAAAACCAAGGGGGCTCTGGGGTCGAAGGTGTCAAACTGGGGCGGGTCCAAAAGCACGCGCGGCAGCCGCAACGCGGCCCCATCCTATCCGAAGACGTCGGCGAGAGGGAAAAAACGCCGCCGCGCCGGGGGGGCAAGGCGACCCGCTGGGAAAGGAAGCTCGACGGGCGACGGCAACCGTGCCCCCGGATCAGGCGAACCGCAGCAAGATTTTCCGCACGCCTTTACGGGCCGCGTGCTGAAAAGCCTCGGCGGCCCGTTCCGGTGGGTATTCGCCTTCGATCAAGGCCCGCACGTCGACCGCGCCGGCCGCCAACAGCCGCAACGCCGGGGCGAACGGTCCGCACCGCGAGCCGACCACGCGGATCTCGTCGACGACCAGCTTCGTCATGTCGATCTGGGGGGCCGCGGCATAGGTGCTTTTCATCACCAGCGTCCCCAGCGGTTGGGTCAGCCGGATCGCCTGTTCCCAGCCCGCGGCGTTGCCCGTCGCCTCCACAACCAGGTCGAAGGCACTGGGGGCCGCCTCCTCGACGAGGTTCGTGTGCAAGCCCCAGCGGTTGGCCAACGCAAGCGACTTCGCGCTGCGGGCCAACATCGTGACCCGGCATCCGTTCAGCGACAGCACCTTGCCGATCAACATCCCCAATCTTCCGGGGCCGACCACCGCCGCCCGCCCGCTGGGCCGCACGGCGACCTGATCGGGAATCCGCAAGGCCGCGGCCAACGGTTCGCAGAAGACCGCCGCTTCGTCGGAAACCTCCGAGGGGACTTCCAGCAGGTTCGCCGTGGGGACCACGATATAGTCGGCCATGCAGCCATCGCAGCCGAGGATGCCGAGCACTCGCCGGTGCGGATGATGCTCCCGTCCGTACTGGGCGAACTCGGGCGTCGCTTCGTCGGCAAAGTTGATCGAACTGACAACCCGCTTGCCCTGCCAGCGGGTATCGTCAGCCTGCTCGACGACGCCCACAAATTCGTGACCCAGGATGCCCTGGAAACCGAAGTAGCCGCGGATCAATTCCAGGTCGGTCGAGCAGATGCCCGCCAAGCGGACGCGGATCAGGGCTTCCCCGGGGCCCGCCTGCGGCAGGGCCGCGGCGGGATCGTAAAAGAGTCCTTCGGGTCCCAGCTTGACCGCACGCATCAAATCACCTTGGTCGGAAAAAGAAGAAGCTTACAGATAAGGGATCAACAACCGAGCGATGCCATCCCGCAGGCGGATCGGCAGGGGCCGCTCCGCCAGCTCCTCCAGACACACCGGTCGGGCCGCGCGGTCTTTCGTCTCGAAGAGCTCCCGCAATTCTTTGGCAAAGCCTTCGTTGTAACATTCGACGTTGAATTCGAAGTTCAGCCGCAGACTCCGCGGGTCCCAATTGCTCGAACCGATCAGCGACCAAAAGTCATCGACGATCATCAGCTTGGCGTGATCGAACGAGGCCGAAGAACAGAAGATCCGGCAGCCTTTTTCGAGGAGGCTCGGATAGAGCGTCGTGGCGGCCCAATTGATCAAGGGGATCTTGGTGTCCTCGGGCAGATAGATCCGCACGTCGACGCCCCGCAGCGCCGCGCCGTTGAGGGCGGCGATCAAGGAGGCTTCGGGGAGGAAGTAGGGCGTCGCGATCCAGACCGTTTGCCGGGCGGTCGCCAAGGCCCCTTGGAGGACGTCGTTCAGCTTTTCGAAGTCCTCGTCGGGACCGTCGGGAATGCCGCGGGCCCAGACCGACCCCTGCGGCTCGATCGACGGAAACCACGTCTTTCCATCGAGCTTCTCCCCTGCCGCAAAGGCCCAATCGATCACAAAGGCTTCCTGCAACTGCTCGACGACCGGCCCTTCCAGACGAAAGTGCATGCACTCGGCCGGATCCGCCGGATGCAACGCCAATTGATGTTGCTCGCGAAGATTCGTGCCGCCGGTGAAGCCGATCCGACCATCGATGACCATCACCTTGCGATGGTTGCGGAGGTTCGCGTACTTGAACAGCCGCGGGATCCGCGTGGGCAGGAACAGCCTGGCCTCGATCCCCTCGGCCCGCAGCCGTTTGACCATCGGAGGACGGCTGTAGCGGGCCCCCACCCCATCGACCAGCACCCGGACCTCGACATCCCGGGCTTGGGCCCGTTTGAGGGCCTGCAGGAAAGGACGGCCGACCCGGTCGTGGTCGAAGATATAGCTCAACACCGCGACCGAAGTCTCCGCCTGTTCGATCGCCTCGAGCATCGCCGGAAAGGCGAGGTCGCCGTTACGAAAGGAGGTGACCGAATTCCCCGGCAGGAGCGGTCGCCCGGTCAATTGGTAGCCCACGCGCGCGAGCCCCCGGAAGGCCGGATGCCGATCGACAAAGGCCCGTTGCCGCTCGCGATTCTCGGCGACCGGCAGCTGATCGGTGCGGCGTTTCCAGGCCTCCTGCAGTTCCAACGCCAAGGCTTTGCGTTGAATCCGATTGATTCCCAACAGGAAGTAAAGGAACGTCCCGATCAGCGGGGTCAACCAGACGAGACCGGTCCAGCCGATCGCGGCCCGGTGATCCCGCTTGCGCAGGACGATGTGGATCGTCGCCGACAGGGCCAGCGCGGTATTGACGACCGCTAGCAGGTAAGGCCAGGCCCGGACGACTTGATCCCACATCGAGTTTTATACAAAAGAGGCGAGAAACCACGCCCCGTAGGGCCGCGACGGCCCTTTTACAAAAAAAGCCGGTTCCCTCTCGAGCCTTCGGCGCGAGTGAGGACCGGTCTAGTTTAGTGCCTCGTTAAGCACCGGAGAACGGGCCACGTTGCGGCGTCTTGGGTCCTCCCCCGCCGCGCAGCGGATCGCGGCGGAGAAGGACAGGATGAGGGGTGGTTTTCGGACAGAGCCTAGGGGAGCGGCGTGGCGGAAAGTTCGGCCGCACGGCGAACCAGCTGTAGGAAT
>CAYNVI010000256.1:0-6920 GCA_964400585.1 uncultured Pirellulaceae bacterium
GCAGCAGGGTTCCGGCCAACGCCGTCCCGTGGCCGACATCAGGTCCCGCAGGCTGCTGCGGCCGCCAGCGATGCCCCTGCGAGTTGGACGACATGATGCCGCGAAGTATGACGGGCCATGGCCAGGCGAAATCGGATGGGCCGTGGGGAGCCCTGCAGGTCGAAGTTCGCACCGTCAACCATCGTGGATTGAAAGTCATCGTCCGCCTGGGGGATGCTTTAGGCCGGCACGAAAGCCAGGTCGAAGGGCTGGTCCGGCAGGCGGTCGAGCGGGGCACCGTCCAGTTGAATGCCCGCTGGCAGCGAAGCGGGGCGGCCGCTGCCCAGACGATCAATACCGAAACGCTCGGCGGGTACTACCAGCAGTTGCACGCGGCGAGTGCGGCCTGGCCCGACGCCGGCCCGATCGATGTTTCCCGGTTGTTGTTGTTGCCCGGCGTGCTGGATGACCCCCGCGGCGAGGAAGAACCGGAGGAAGCGGTGGTGGAGGCCTTGGCCGCTACCGTTCAGGCCGCCCTGGAAAACCTGAACGAGATGCGGGAGCTCGAAGGCGCGGCGATGGGCCAGTCGCTACGAGAGGACCTGGCCGAGATCCGCCGACGGGCTGCAGCGATCGGCGAACTCGCCCCGACCGTTGTCGAGCAGTACCGCCAGCGATTGCGGAGCAAGATCGAGGCCTACCTCGCTGAGCACGCCCTCGAGGTCAGCATTCCCGAAGTCCTGCGGGAGGTCCAGCTGTTTGCCGATCGGAGCGATATCAGCGAAGAATTGACGCGGTTGGCGAGTCATCTGGATCGTTTCGAAGAGACGCTCGACGGCTCCGAGGTGCACGGCCGCAAGCTCGACTTTGTTGTCCAGGAGATGTTTCGGGAAACGAATACGATCGGCAGCAAGGCGTCCGATGCGGAAATCTCCAGCCATGTGGTCGAGGTGAAGTGCGCGTTGGAACGGATCCGAGAATTGGTCCAAAACATCGAGTGAAGACGATGACGAAACGATCGCGAGGACGCCTGGTGATCATCTCGGGACCCAGCGGGGCGGGCAAATCGAGCGTGCTGCAGCGGCTGTTCGACCGCTGCGAGCTGCCTTTGAAAATGAGCGTGTCGGCCACGACGCGGTCCCCTCGGCCGGGGGAAGTCGACGGTCGCGACTATTTTTTTCTCACGCCCGAGCGGTTCGCAGCCCTCCGGGAAGCGGGCGAATTTCTGGAAACGAAAGAAGTTTTTGGGCGAGGCGACTGGTATGGGACCCTCCGCCAGCAGGTGACCTCTGGCCTTGAGCAAGGATTCTGGGTAATTTTAGAGATCGATGTGGAAGGCGCACGCGCCGTCCTCGAGCAGGATCTCGACCCGATCACGATCTTCCTCCATCCCGGTTCGGCCGCGGAGTTGGAGCGGCGTCTGCGGACGCGGGGCACCGAAAGTGAAGCCGATGTCGCGGCGCGGTTGCGGACAGCCGCGGCCGAGATGGAGGCGGCGGATCGCTATCAACATTCCATCATCAACGATTCCGTCGGCCGCGCAGCCGACGAAGTCTGCCAAATTTTGCGTGGCTATCAGGAGCCTTCCGAATGCTCGAAGAATTAAAAGAAGAGGACATCGTCCAGAAGGTCGGCGGACGCTTCAAACTGAGCACGCTGATCCAGAAGCGACTGGTGCAGCTGAATCAGGGGAGCCGTGCCCTGGTCAACGTCGATACCCACGACAAGATGTCGATCGTCCTGCAGGAAATCATGCAGGACAAGATCGTGCTCAATCTGGAAAATCAGGTCGTGTCGCTGGAGGATATGGCTTCCTATAGCGAGACCCCCGATCTCGATTCGATGGAACTATGAGCTCCGGCAAGCGACTGGTGCTGGCGGTGGGGGGAGGCATCGCCGCCTTCAAAACCGCCACGGTGGTCAGTCGCTTGGCCCAACAAGGGCATGCGGTGCGGGTGGCGATGTCCCCGGCCGCGAGCCAATTCATCGGCGCCTCGACGCTGGCGGCGCTCAGTGGCCGGCCGGTGGCGACGGAGATCTTTTCTCCCGCCCTCTACCCGCTGGGCGCCCATATCGAGCTGGCGCGGGACTGCGATCTGTTCGTGGTCGCTCCGGCGACCGCCGACCTGCTGGCAAAGTTCGCCGCCGGGATCGCCGATTCGCTGATCACGACGTTGTACCTGCAGATGACCGCCCCCGTCCTGCTGGCTCCGGCGATGAGCAACCTGATGTGGGAAAAGCCGGCGGTCCAGCGGAACGTTCGCCAGTTGCAGGAAGACGGCGTCCGCCTGGTCGGCCCCGAAACGGGCTGGCTCAGTTGCCGCGAGCAGGGGGCCGGTCGGATGACCGAAGCGGAAGCGTTGGTCGACGCCATCCTGCAGGCGTAAGCGGCCCTACGTTTGCCGTTCGGCCCGTTCGCGTTGCCGCTCCCGTGCCCGTACCTCATCGATGTCGTTTTGCATCGGAGGGGCGTTGACCGCTTGGCCGATCGCGTAGGCGACCTGCCCGATCATCGAGAAATAGGTGAAGATCGCGGCGACGGTCCCGGCGACGACCAGGAAGGCGGTCAGGGTTTCGGGCAGTAGGTTGGCGATTACGTAAAGCAGCAGCAACGCAAAAAAGAGGAGGCCCGAGGAGAGGTAGAGGATGCCCCAAGCCTCCTGGCAGCGGCCCACCGACTTGCTGACTTCGGCGGAAAAGGGGACGAAGATCGATTCGCTGTCGAGCATCGAGAGGAGGACGAAGGGGAAGAAGATATACAGCGAAAACATGGTCAGCGCCGCCATCGCCATCCCCGGCCCAAAGACGACGCCTCCCAGCACCGCCGCCGGTCCGCCCGCCAAGGCAGCGGCAGCCAGGGCCGTCAGCATGCGACCCAACCCTTCCCCCGGAATCTGGTAGGGCCACTCTTCGACCTCAGCTTGTCCGTTGGCGACCGCCTCCAGGATCGAAAAACCGCAGCCGAGGACGAAGATGAAGAAGATCGCGGTCAGCAGGTTGCTGATCAGGGTCACGCCGGGGTGACCCAGCGTGGCGGCGGCGACCCCCGGCAGGCAGCCGAGCAAAGAGAGGACGATGACGTGCAGGATCACGCCGGGATCGCGAAAGATCCCGAAAATCCCGGCGAGCCATTTTTGGACATCGGGATTGTCGTACTCATCGCGCGGCCGGGGGGCCTCGCCGGCACGCTCCTCGTCGCCCCCTTCCGCGTCCCGCAGCAATTCCGCGGCGGATCGCGACATCGGGCCGCCGTAAACCGGCGCCACCTCTCCCGCTTCGCTCAGCACGTAGCTCTCGGCGTTTTCGATGTCGGGCTGGTAGCGCTTTTTCGCCTTGGGGGGAGGCGGGACGACCATCATCGAGTAGCAGTCGGGGCATTTGATCTGCTGGCCGACCTGATCGGTCCGCACGAAACGGAGCGACTGGCAGATGGGGCAGGTGACCCGAAATTCCGAAACGATGTCCTCGTCGCCCAGCCACTCGCCCGCCACCGGGGCCTCCGCATCGTCCGGCTCCGCCCCGGGAGACGCGGTTTCGCGGTTGCCCGGATCGGCAGGGTCCGAGCCTTGCGGCGACTTGAGGATCGCGTTTAAGGCCGCCATCTCGGCGTCGCTGAAGCCGCCCTCGCCTTGGCCGTGCGCAGGCGCCGCGGGCTTCTTTGGCGGGGGAAGGTCTTCGCCGCGGAGCATGAAATCATCGAGCCCTTCCTCGTCTGCGGGGACGCGGACCGCACGGTCGCCTGAGGGCGGGGACGAGGACGATCCGCCGGCCGGGGAGGGCGGTTTCTCCACGCCGCCTTTGGGGGGCGTCTGCGGATCGGGATCGTCCAGGTTCAGCCAATCGTCGTCGTCGTCGGGTGGCGCTTGCTGCCCCGGAATTTTGAAGGCGGCTTCACAGCGCGGGCAGCGAACGCGTTTGCCGACCGACGTCGCACGGACGCGGACCTGGCGTTGGCATTTGGGACAGTTCAGCTGCAGCGTTTCGGAAGCGTTCAAGGAAGGCGCACCCGCCGGAAGGAAAGGGACGGTCAGCGAATTCGGCGCGGCGGTGTCGCCTCAGCTTTCGGTGACTTCCGCCTCGCGTGCGGTGGCGAGTTCGTTCACCTGCGATTCATATTTCTTGGTCAGTTCTTGGACCTCTTCCTTCACTTTATCACGATCATCCTCGGTCATCGTCTTTTCCTTTTCTTCGATGTCGGCCGCTTTGTTGCTGTCCCGGCGGATGTTGCGGATCGCGACCTTGGCATCTTCGGCGAGCTCCTTGATGCGGGAGACCATTTTCTTGCGGACCTCGGTCGACAGCGGGGGCACATTGAGGCGGATGAGTCGGCCGTCGTTCTGCGGGTTCAGACCCAGATCGCCCGCCACGATCGCTTTTTCGATCTCCTTGATCGTGCTCGTGTCATAAGGTCGGATCACGATCTGCTGGGGCTCCGGCGTGCCGATCGAGGCGAGTTGCTTGAGCGGCGTCTGGGAGCCGTAGACCTCGACCCGCAGCGAATCGACCAGGCCGGGGTTGGCGCGGCCGGTGCGGATCCCTGACAGGTTGTTGCTCAGCACGCTCACAGCTTTTTCCATCCGCTCTTCGGCGTCCATCAAGATTTCCTCGCTCGACATGGCCTGGGGTTCCTTTCTGCTTGGGGTCGATACGTGTGTCAGGAATTTCTAATGTACACCTCCCCTTCCTCGCTGAGGTTGCGGGAGACCGCTCGCGGGGAGTGATTTTTTAAATTCCGGTTTTTTTCAAGCGAGGCTTTTTCAATCGCGGCTGCGGGGAACCAGGACGTGGAACGTTCCGCGGGTTTCCCTCTCAGGCATTGTTCGGAAATAACTCCGTCGTTGGGGGCTGCTCCGCTGGTGGCAAAGTCGGGCTCTCGGGGTCGGAGAAGGCCCTCCCCGGCCGCTACCGCGTCCAACCCTCCCGCAAGCGGGAGGGTGAATTCGGGGGGATGTCGCTAAGTCATTTCCGAACGGGTCCTCAGGGGCGGATCCGGGTGCCGACCGGTTCGCCGGCGACGGCCCGCACGATGTTGCCGTCCTGTTTGAAGTTGAAGACGAGGATCGGCATGCCGTGTTCTCTGCAGAGGGCGATCGCGGTGCTGTCCATCACCCGCAGGTTTTTGTCCACCACTTCGTGGAAACTGAGCGATTCGTAGAGGATCGCATGCGGGTTTTTTTCGGGGTCTTCGCTGTAGACGCCGTCGACGCGGGTCGCTTTGAGCACGATATCGGCTTCGAGTTCCAGGGCGCGTTGGGCCGCTGCGGTGTCGGTCGTCACGAAGGGGCTGCCGATCCCGGCCGCCATCACCACGACGCGGCCTTTTTCGAGGTGGCGGACGGCCCGGCGGCGGATGAAGGGTTCGGCGACGGTCGACATGCTGAGCGCCGACATGACCCGCGTTTTGCAACCGACGTTTTCCAGGGCGTCTTGCATCGCCAGGGCGTTGATCGTGGTTGCCAGCATCCCCATGTAGTGGGCGGTCGATTCGTGGACGACCGCGTTCCGCCCGGAAAACTGGGCACCCCGCAAGATGTTGCCGCCCCCGATCACGATCGAGATCTGGCAGCCGGTCGCGTGGGCTTGTTTGATCTGCCGGGCGATGTGCGACAGCTCCTCGCCACTGATCCCTCGTTCCGCGCCATGGGAAAGGCTCTCGCCGCTGAGTTTCAAGATCACGCGGCGGTAACGCAGAGGAGCAGGGGAGGCGTCCGCGGTCGACGGGTCCGACATGGTGGGGTCTGGGGTGAGGGAAGCGAAGCCGACGACGAGGCGGGCCGGGAAGTCGGGAAAGCGATCGTCAGTTTACGAAAAAACCTCGACGATCCGATGGGGGACCCTCGAGGTTTTTGCGTGATGACCTTCCGTCCCCGCGCGCCTCGGCAGGCGGGGCCGGCAGGAATTCCTATGGTGACTACTTTTCGCCCAAAATCCAGAGGGTGTAGCCTTTGATTTCGATCCCGGCGTCCTTGGCGTACGCTTCGACGGTCTGCTTGTCGTCTTTGACGAACGGCTGCTGCAGCAGGCAACGCTCGGCAAAATAGGACCGCATGCGGCCTTCGACCATCTTGTCGACGATGTTTTCGGGCTTCCCTTCGGCGATCGCCGCGGCCCGCAGGACTTCCCGCTCCTGGGCGACCGCTTCCTGGTCGAGCTCTTCCGGCGAGAGGGCCGCCGGCTTCATCGCCGCGACGTGCATCGCGACATCCTTGGCCGCTTCGTCCGAATCGCCGTCGACTTCCAGCAGCACGCCGGCGACGGTGCCGGCATTGTGGCTGTAGCCGCCACAGCTGTTTTCGACCTTCCGCATCCGGCCGACCTTGAAGACTTCGCGGATCCGGTTGAACAGGTCGTCCTTTTGTTCGGCCAGGGTGGTTCCCGGTTTGGAGGGGGACGGCTGGGCGAGCAATTCCTCGGCCGAGGCGACGGCGGGACCGGTCGCCAGTTGCTCGGCCAAGTCGTTAGCCAACTGGACGAATTCTTCGTTCTGCGTCACCGGGGCGCTTTCGCAGAGCAGTTCGACCATTGCCCCGACCGGCTTGTCGAGGCCGATGTAGAGGCCGAAACGACCGAAGGCCGTTTCTCGGTCGCCCCGTTTATCGGCCAGCTTCTGGCCTTCCTTGCGAAGCAGTTCAACCGCTTTCTCTTCATCGCCTCCGGCGGCTTGCAAGGCTTTCTTGCAATCCATCAATGGCAATCCGGTGCGCTCCCGGAACGACTTGACCGAAGCGGCGGTAATCGTAGACATCTGTATGACTCCTCAATGGGTCTCTTAGCGGTAATCGGGCGCTTAGCCCTGCGAAGGGGGCTCGGTCGACGGTTCTGCGGGGGCCGCGGCTTCGGTCGCGGGCGTGGCCGGCTGGGGCGGCGCTGCCGGGGCAGCGGAGGTTGCCGGGGCGGCGGCCGCCGCGGGTGCGGCCGCGTCCACCGCGGCCTTTTCCGCT
>CAYNVI010000257.1:0-6907 GCA_964400585.1 uncultured Pirellulaceae bacterium
CGGATTTGATCTCGTTCAGCGAACTGTAGAGGGTCGTGGTTTTCCCCGAGCCGGTCGGCCCGGTGACCAGGACGATCCCATGCGGCAGTCGAATCAGCTTTTGAAACGTCTCGTAGGTCGCCTGCGGCATCCCGATGTCTTGCAGGGAAAAGCTGAGGTTGGACTTGTCCAGGACGCGCATCACGACGCCTTCGCCGTGCAGCATCGGGATGATCGAGACGCGGATATCGACTTCCCGACCGGCCACCCGCAACTTGATTCGCCCGTCCTGGGGCACCCGTTTTTCCGCGATATTCATCCGGGCCATGATCTTCAGCCGGCTGACGATGGCCGCCTGGAATTGGTTCATCTCGGGGGGCGTGCTCTGTCGCTGCAACACCCCATCGACCCGGTAACGGATCTTCAGCGAGCGTTCCTGAGCCTCGATGTGGATGTCGCTGGCCCGTGCCTCGATCGCTTCGGTCAGGATCTCGTTGACCAACCGCACCACCGAAGCCTGGGACGCCGCTTCGGCATCTTCCGAACCATCGACGTCGAGCTCTTCCAGCATCTCGACGCCTTCGCTCTGCTGACGCTGCATCGCGATCAGGCCGTCGATCGTCTCGGCCCCCACCCCCAGATGCTGCTTGCTCAGTTGCCGGACCGCGTCGGGCGGAGCAACCACGGGGCGCACCTCCAAGGCGACCGCCGAAGCGACCGTGTCGAACGCTTCGAACGAAAACGGATTGCTGACCGCCAACCGCAGCCACCCCTCCCCTTTCTCCAGCGGGAAAACCTCGTAACGGTGAATCATCTTCAGCGGAAAACCCTCGATCGCTTCCGGATCGACTTCGAGCTCCTCCCCGCTGGCCCACTCGAAACCGAGGGCCCGCGCGGTTTCTGCGAGCAACTCGTCCTCGTGCGCGAAATCCCACTGACGCGCGAGCAAGGCCAGCGCGGCCGGGTCTCGGAACGCCTCGGAGACTTGCCGGAGCTGATCCGCGTCAAGCGTCGGAGCAATTGCAGATGCATTGATGATCATAATGGACCTTTCAATCCGGCCGTCGGCGAACCGTGCAGGTCCGACCCCGGAAGGAACGTGGACCTAACGATTTTCCTTTCTCCGCGATCCCTCCCGCGCTCGCTGTCGATCAGCCGACAACTGCGGAAGCCCATGCGGAAAGCGTGCCAAGGCAAAAAACCGCGGGGAGGGGATCCCCGGCAGCCGGCGCGACTCGACAAGCAAAAACTCGCGGGAACACAGACGCCCCGTGACTTTTACCGCGAGATACGACCTAGGCCCTGGCCATCGACGACAACCGTCCGTGGCAAAAGGTAAGGTGGGTGATTTGAGGTGGGATGAACGAGGGCAAAGGAGGGAAATTCGGCATAGCCGCGATTCCCAACCTAGTTTACCTCCGTTCCTTTAACCGTACTGAGGGGGCAAGCCGAAGTCAAACGCAGAAACGGACTTCCCTTCAGCCGCTGCTTGGCGTTCCCGCCGGTTCAGTCAGAACAACGGAGCAACGAAGGGTGCAAAAACAACGCCAAAGTCGGCGCAAAGCTGCCAAGCTGGCCAGAGCGACCGCGTCTAGCGACGCCGACGGCTGGCGCGGCGGAGGGCATCGAGGGCGTCTTCCATCCCCTCCGCATTGCCTTTTTGCAAAGGGATGATGCGGACGCCACGACCGCGACCCGCCCCCGCCTGCTGATCGATCTGCTCGATAAAACCGCGGACCTCCTCGGCAAGCTCGCGAGGAGCCCGTAACACGATCGCGTTGGTGATCTCGTCGACGCTGATCGACAATAGCGGGCCGGTCGCCGTCGCGTTGATCTGGCGAAGCATCGTGCTCAGCTCGGGCGAGATACCCGCAGGGACCGTGATCGGGGGGCGTCCCCCGCCGCTGGAGAGTTGGGCGCGGTAGACCGTCGAGAGGATCTCTTCGATCCGCTCGGCATCGGTGTTCTCCACCGGGACGTATTGCGGTGGCGAAGGCTCAAATGCGCCCACAAATTCGGGCGAATCGAGGACCGACAGCAGCGACTCGACCTTCCGGCGGTCGGCCCGCGACCCCCGCACGATCAAGGCGTTGATCCGCGGATCGGCGACGATCCGGGCCGTGTCTTCGTCGTCGCCCCGGCTGCGGCGTCCCCGCTGTTGCTCGGCGAACAGATTGGTCAACACCGTCTCGACGTCCTCGGCCGCCGCATGCTGGAGGATGAAGACCGAATGATTCGTGCCGGCTTCGATCGTGGTGACAGGGCTCGTCAAGGTCGACTCCAGAAGCTGGGCCAGCGTCGCGATCGCCTCGGCGTCTTCCGAGGCGACCGTCCAGCTGCCTCCGCCGGGCACGATCACCACCGTCGGCGGCTTGGCTTTTCCGGCTTCCTGCGTGCCCGCCGCAGCCCCATCTCCCTCTCCCGCCTCGTTGGCATCCGTGGCCTCGGCGGCGTCCGTGGCGTCTTTGGCATCCGTGGCGTCGTTGGCATCCGGGGCCTGCTTCGCTTCCGCGGCCGCGCCGGCGACTGCGGGGGGCGTCTGGGAGACGAACTGCCGCGAGGACGAGCGATTCCCGGCGGGCACGCGCGTTTCCTGGATCGCCTCGGACTGCGGCCCCCGCGGCGGAGCGTTCTCTCGGGGGCTCGGCAACGAGGCGCCCTCCCGCGCACCGGGTCGCAAAATCTTCAGCGGGTTGTCGCGGACCGACGGCCAGATTTCTTGGAGTCGTCGCAGCAAATCTTCGCTGTCGGGTCCCACCGGGATGCTCCGCACCCGACGCGTCGCGTTCCGCCCGCCCGCACGGCTTTCCGAGGGAGACTCGCCGAGCCGTTGCAGCAGCTGCCGGATCTGTTCGAACTGCTCGGGGGTCGCCCGGATCAACAATTGTTGGCGGTCTTCGTCGACCAGCACCGAGGGAGCCGCGTTATAGGGGAGCTCGGAAAAGAGGGATTCGATCGCTTCCTGCACTGGTTCTGGATCGTTCGCCGTCAACGCAAAGATTTCCAAACTGCGTTCGGGAGGGGCGAACTCTTGCACCGCGTCGGCGACGCGCTGCAGTTGCGTTTCGCTGGCCACCACGACCAATTGTTCGGTGAACATGTCGTATTCCACCTCTACCTCCGGCCGCTCGTCGGCAAACAGTTGCTCCACCGCATCGACCACTTCCGACCCGTTGCCCCCGGAGAGTGCAAACACTTTCAGCTGTCGCGAGGCACCCTGCGTGTCAGCTTGGTCGAGTTGTTCGATCAAGTCGGCGGCGATCTTTTGTTGGTCGGCTTGGCCGACGACGAAGACCATCCCAACCTCTGGGCCGGCACTGACGCCGACGGTCGAACGCCGGCCGAAGGCCTCTTCGAGCGTTTCGGCGACCGCTGCGGGGTCGGCCCGCTGCAGACGGTAGCCCTGCAGCGAAGGAGAACGACCGGGGGCCTGATTGAGCCCCTCGACCAGCTGGGCGATCTGTTCATGTTGCTTCGGCGTTGCCGCCACCAGCAGTCCCCCGCTGGAACTATCGGCGGCCACGGTCGCCTGCGGATACATCCCGGCCAGGGCGCGCTCGAGGGTCCGAGGGTCGCTGTTTTCCAGGACATAGCTTTTCGTCTGCAGCGGCTCGCTCCCGCCACGCTCTAGCTGCTCGACCCACTGGGCAACCTCTTCCATCTTGGTCGCGGCAGCGGTGACGATCACCGCGTTGCTGCTTCGATCGGCGTTGACCTGGGCTTCCGGCGCCATCTGAGAAATCGCTTCGGAGACGGCTAAGGCACTCCCACGATCAAGCGCGAAGACGCGGGTTTCCGCGTCCGCCGGAATCCCTTCGTCGTACTGCTGGACCACCTCGGCGATCGTCTGATGCGCTTCGGCCGTCGCGGTCGCCGCCAGCGATTGGCCGCGTTCATTGGGAGCGAAGGTCGCCTCGGGCAGCAGCGTTTGCAGCACCTCGGCGAGCTCCTCGGGCTGCCCGGTCCGGACGGGGTAGACTCGCGAAACCTTTCCGGCTGGCGGCGGGACACCTTCTTCCAACTGCTGGATCCACTCCGCGATCCGTTGGTGGGTCGCCGGGCTGGCCAGGATCGCCAGCCGCCGCGGATCTTCCCCCGGCAGGATCGTCGCTTCCGAGGCGACCGTAGGTATCCCCTCAGCCGCCTGGGCCGTCAGGTCATCGCGGATTGGGTAGACCTGCAGTTGACGTTCGTCCGAGCCCCCGAACGCTTCCTCGAGCTCGTCGACCCATTGCTGCAACTCCTCGTGACCACTTGGCGTATCGGCGATCAACAGCCGCTTGGTCCCCTGCCCGCTGACCACCCGAGCTTGTGGCCGCCGCTCTTCCAGCAGCGCCAACACGGCGTCCGGATCGGCCTGCTGCAGCCGATAGACTTCCAGCTGTTTCGCCGCGGGCTGCGGGAGCGTTTCCTGGAGCCGCTCGAGCAACTGAGCGATCCGCGCGTGGTCCGAGGGAACGGCCAAGACCATCGCCGTGCCCGGTGCCGCCGCTTGGGCGTCGACGATCGAGGCGTTTTCCACGGCCTCTGCCAGCAGCTCCACAAAGGCTTCGCGTATCGCCGGCGGGACCTGGTAAGCCTGGGGCTCGGGCTGCTCGGCCGCTTCCGCCGCCTGCAGCCGTTCTTCGATCAATTCTTGGACCTGGGCCTGCAGGTCCTGCGGGGCGAGGACGGTCAGTTGCCCCGAGACCGGGTTCGCCGCCGCTTTAACGGTGGGAAAGAGCGTCTGCAGGAGGATTTGGTACTCGCTCGCTTCGGCTGGAGGCACTTGAAACAGCAGCAATTCCTCCCGCTGGCTAGCGGTTTGCGTAAGCTGCTCGATCGCCGCGGCGATCCGCCCGTGCTGGGCCTCCCCCGCCCACACCACCAGCGTCCGATTCGGCTCGTCGGTACTGATCACCGCCTGCGGGGCGATCTGGGCGAGGACGGCGGGCAGACTTTGCAGGTTGCCGGCGGCGACGGTGTAGGTTTTCACCTGCCACGCTTCGTCGCTGCCGGGCTGCTGCAGCCGTTCCAGTGCGGCTTGCAACGCCTGATGCTCGTCCGGAGTCGCCGAGGCGATGATCTGATTGCTGCTCTCGTCAACAGAAAGCTGCAGGTCGGGCCACAACGATTGAAGGGTCGGCAAGAGGGCAGCTGCCTGAACCTCCTGCAAGGGATAGCTGCGGAGTGATTTCGTCTTGCTCGGACTGCCCGGCTGATCGATCTGGCCGAGTAGCGACTTGATCTGGCCTTGCTGCTGCAAGGTCCCGGTCGCGATCAATTGGCCGCGTTCGGCATCGGCGATGATCGTCGTCCCGCTCACCGCCGATGCCAGCATCGCTTGGGCATCCTCGGCATCGGCATGCTCCAGCGAATAGGCCATCAGAATCGTTTCCTGCTCTGTCGGCAACGGTTCGGAGAGCTTCTCGACCAGCGTTTGCAGCCGTTGGTGCGTCGCCTCGTCGGCGCGGATCAGCAGCCGCTGGCGGGCCTCGTCGATCGTCACGAGATCGGCCTCGCTGGCATCCTCCCAAACGGGCTGCAACAACGACTGCAGCGCGTCGGGCTCGATTCCCGCCACGCGGTAGCTGCGGACGCTCGCTTCGGCGCGAGGCGGCAGTTCGCTCTTGACCGCTTCCAGCAGTTCCGCGATTTCCGTCTGCCGCTCCCGCGGGGCCCAAACCGTCAGTTGCTGGGTGGTCTGATCGAAACGGGCATCGGCGTCGGGAAAGCGGGTGGCGATCAACTCTGCGATCAGCTCGGGGTCACGATTCGGCAGCGGGTAGACCTGCGGCCAAGGCAAACTTGCCGCGGGCGTGGCTTCCTCGATCTGTCGCACCAACTCGGCGATCCATCGGTGGTTTTCCGCCGTCGCCCAGACAAGCAGCTCGGCAGGCTCTCCCTCCGCAGCCGTCTCCAGGACGATTTCCGAGTCCGCCAGCCGATCGGCAAGGGCGGTCTGCAGCTGTCGCCAGCGGGCCAGCTGGGCGGCCGCGAGCGGATACGTGCGGAGCTCACGCAGGACCGGTTCGGCGATCGCCGTGACCAGTTGCGGCAACATCGGCTCCAGTCGCCCGGCGGCCGTGTCGCTCCCCAACAGCACGAGTTGCTTGCCGCCCTGGGCCAACCAAAGTTCGGCTTTAGGGACGAGACGGCTGACCGTCGCCAACCATTCATCGTCGGCGGGTCGGGGCAGATCGAAGGTCTTCAACACCTGATCGGAGACCATGTCCTCGCCCCGCCAACGGGCGATCACCTCTTCGGCCAATTGCAGCTCGGCCGCCGGACCCCGGACGACGACGGTCCCCAGGGCGTCGTTGCCGAGCGCCTGGGTCTGCGGCAGCATCTCTTGGAGGGCATCCGCCAATTCGTCGGCCTCGCCCACTTCGACCTGAAAAACTTGCAGGGCCGCCGACGTCAAGGGAGGAGCCATCCCCAAACCTTCCAAGGCCGCGGCGACCGCGGCTTGGTCCTGGGAGGAACCGGTCACCAGCACCTGCCGGTTTTCCTCATCGACCGCGATCACCGCCTCCGGGACGAGCGTTTGCAGCTGGGCTTGGATCGCCTCGGGGCTCACCTCCCCGAGGTCATACGCGACCGATTTCACGTCACGCGCCTCGCCCAAATTCTCCTGCATCTTTTCGATCGCCGCCTGGATCGCTTTCTGCTTATCGGGGACGACGAAGGCGGTCAGCAAGCGGGTCTGCGGATCGACCGTGATCCCCTCGCTCCCGACGAGCTTACCGATCGTCTCCAACACCGCCTCTCCGGTCATCGTGCCCAGCGAGTAAGCGGCGAAGACCGGTTTCGGGGGCTTTTCTTTCGGGGCTGCCGGCTGGGGTTTCTTTGGCGGGGGAACCGAGTTGATCAAGACGTTGATCGTTTCCATCTTGCCGGCCGTCTCGACGACCACCAGTTGCCCACTCTGTGGCAACGGGATGGCCCG
>CAYNVI010000258.1:0-6897 GCA_964400585.1 uncultured Pirellulaceae bacterium
CTGACCTACAAGCAGTTCAGTGAGTTGATCCGCTTGCCACACGGGATCGTCCTCGTGACCGGGCCGACCGGGTCGGGGAAAACGACGACCCTGTACAGCGCCCTGCTGGAGATTCGCGGTCCGGAGAACAAGATCATCACCACCGAAGACCCGGTCGAATATCAGCTCGACGGGATCAACCAGATTCAAGTCCACGCCAAGATCGGCTTCAACTTTGCCGCTTCGCTGCGGAGCATCCTGCGGCATGACCCCGATGTGGTGCTGGTCGGGGAAATCCGTGACTTGGAGACGGCCGAAAACGCCATCCAAGCGTCGCTGACCGGGCACCTGGTGTTCAGCACCCTCCATACCAACGATGCGGCCGGCGCGTTCACGCGGATGGGAGACATGGGCGTCGAACCCTTCCTGGTCGCCAGCACGGTCGAGGCGGTGATGGCCCAACGCCTGGTCCGGCGGCTTTGTCCCGATTGCAAAGCCCCGTACCCGGCGAACCGCGAGGAGTTGCCTGCGGACTTCCCCTGGGAGAAACTGGAGGGGCGCCCCCTGTACCGTCCGGTCGGCTGCCGGGCCTGCCGGAACGTCGGCTACCGCGGCCGGCTGGGGATCTACGAATTGTTGGTCACTTCGGAAAAAATCCGTCAGCTGGCTCACGATCGCGTCAGCAGCTGGGAGTTGCGAAAAGCCGCTTTGGCCGAGGGGATGCGGACGCTGCGGATGGACGCCTGGGACAAAGCGATGCAATCGGATACCAGCGTGGACGAAGTGCTCCGGATCACCAAAGGCGATCGGATCGCCTGACCGCCCCTATTAGACATTCCTGTTAGAGGTCCCTGCCAACCGCGTCTTTCGACCGCCTTGCCAGCGCGGCCCGCCGGACCAGCTCGTCCGCCGATGCCGGGCGGCGGGGGTACCCGCGGCCGCGTGCGCGTCCTTTTCGAAGTCCGAACCGACAGACTTATGCCAGACTTTGCCTACGTCGCCCGCGATGCTACCGGAAAGCGAATCACCGGAACGGTGGACGCCCACAGCCTCCGCGAAGCCACGGCCCAGCTCGCCACCAAGGCTTTGTTTCCGGTCGAGGTGAAGCCCGCCTCGCGGAGTGCGTTATCGGTCGAACGTGTCCGGTCGAAACGCGTCAAAGGGCAGACGATGGCGATCTTCTACGGTCAACTCGCCTCCCTCCTCCGCAGCGGCGTGCCGATGATGCGCTCGTTGACGGTGCTCAGCGCACAGGCCCCCGACCCGACGCTCAAACAGGTCCTGGCGGAGATCCGCGCGCGGGTCGAAGAAGGCGAACCGATGGGCAACGCGATGGCGCGGTACCCGCGGGTCTTCAGCGACATGGCGGTCAACATGGTGCGGGCCGGCACCGAAGGCGGCTTCCTGGAAGATGCCCTCGACCGGGTCGGAACCTTCACCGAATTACAGGAAGACCTGAAAGGCAAGACCGTCAGCGCGCTCGCCTATCCCGGCTTCCTGTTCGGGGTCGGGACGATCGTGATCACCGCCTTGATCGTCTTCTTTGTCCCCAAATTTGAAATGCTGTTTACGCGTCTGCGGGCCAAAGGCGAGATGCCGGCGCTGACCGAGGCCCTGCTCTCCTTCAGCAAGTTCTTGCAAAGCTACGGCATCTGGATGTTGATCGCGATGGTGGTCGTCGGGCTCTTGGTCCGCCGGCAACTGGCGACCGAATCCGGGAAAGAGACCAAGGATCGCCTCAAGCTGAAGCTCCCCGTGTTGGGAAACATCCTGATGAACCTGGCCGTCGCGCGGTTCTGCCGGGTGCTCGGGACCTTGCTCGGCAACGGGGTGCCGATCTTGCGGTCGCTGGAGATCAGCCGGGCGGCGACCGGTAACCTGTTGTTAAGCCGGTCGATCGGCGATGCCAGCGAGAACATTCGCGCGGGCGACAGCCTCGCCTCCCCGCTGCGATCCTCCGGCTACTTTCCCGAAACGGTCGTCGAAATGATCAGTGTTGCCGAAGAGAGCAACTCGCTCGATACCGTCCTTCCCAACATCGCCGACACCCTGGAGAAGCAAACCTTTCGGCGGCTTGATCTGTTTGTCAAACTGCTGGAGCCGGTGATGTTGCTGGTGATGGCCATGTTGGTCCTGGCCGTCGTGATGGCCCTGTTGATCCCCGTCATCCGCAGCTCGACCGCCATCTGATTCAGTCCGCGATGCGCAGCCCCGTCGAATTCGTGCAGGTCTCCAAATCCTTCGGGGAGACACCGGTTTTACGGGATGTCAGCTTCCGGGTACCTGCCGGCTCGACGACGGTGCTGTTGGGGCAAAGCGGTTGCGGCAAGTCGACGACGTTGCGGTTGCTCGCCGGCTTGCTGGTCCCCGACGCCGGAGAAGTGACCCTCGGAACCGCGCCGGGCGAGGCCGCGACGTCCCCGTCGGCCGAGCCGGCTCCGTCGGCCGAGCCGGCTCCGTGGGTCGTGCTGCGTGCCGGCGGGCGGCGCAAGGAGACCGACCAAGCGGTTTGGCAGCTCCGGCGGCAACTGGGGTACGTGATCCAGGACGGCGGTCTCTTCCCGCATCTGACGGCCCGCCAAAACCTGACATTGGCCACCCGGTTTCAACCCCTTTCGGCCGCGGAGATCGAGCAACGCATCGAAGAGCTCATCGCCTTGACCGAGTTTCCTTCTGAGGCGTTGGCAAGGTACCCGGCCCAGCTGTCGGGCGGCCAACGGCAGCGCGTCGGTTTGATGCGGGCGTTGATGCACGACCCGTCGGTGTTGTTGCTCGATGAGCCGTTGGCGGCACTCGATCCGATGATTCGGTTCGCCTTACAGAACGACCTCCGAGCCATCGTTCGTCGCTTGCAAAAGACGGTGATCCTGGTGACGCACGATTTGCAGGAAGCGGCCTGGTTTGCCGATCAGATCGTGCTGTTGCGGGAAGGCGAGATCGCCCAGCAAGGTTCCGCCCAGCAATTGGTCGATGCGCCGGCGTCCGACTTCGTCGCCCAGTTCGTGCGTGCCCAGCGGGCCAGTCAGTTCGGAGGTGCTTCGTGATCTGGCGTGGGATGTTGTTCGTCGGACTGCTGCTGGCCGCGATGGTGCCGCTCCCCCGGCCCGCCGTCGAGTTTCGGGTGGCTTCGAAGAAGTTCACCGAGTCGGTGATTCTGGGGGAGATGCTACGCGGGTTGGTCCAGTCGTCCGGGGTTTCGGTGCAGCACGTGCGCGAAGTCGGGGGGACGCGTCTGGTATTCGAAGCCCTCCGCAACGGAGAGATCGATGCCTATCCCGAGTACACCGGCACCTTGCTGCGCGAGCTGTTCGCCGATCAGCCGGTGCAGACCGTCGAGGCACTGCGGCAGCGGTTAGCGGCCGAAGGGATCGTGATGAGCGAGCCGCTCGGCTTCAACAACACCTATGCGCTGGGGATGCTCCGCGGCCGCGCCGCACAGGCGGGGATCGAGACGATCTCCGACCTGCAGGGGCGTACCGGTCTGGCTTGGGGGTTGACCAACGAGTTTGTCGAGCGGGCCGACGGCTGGCCCGGCTTGCGCACCGCCTACGGACTGGATCCGGTCGACGTCCGCGGACTCGATCACGATCTGGCCTACCGACAATTGCAACTCGGTTTGATCGACGTGATGGACGTCTACACGACCGATGCGCGGATCGACGCTTTGGAGATCGCCGTGTTGGAGGACGATCGGCGATTCTTCCCACGCTACGACGCCGTGGTCCTGTACCGCGCCGAGGGGGCCGCGCGGTTGCCGCAGGCGATCGCTGCGTTGGAGCGACTGGAAGGGGCGATCTCGGCCCGTGACATGATGGCGTGCAACCGTGCGGTCGAACTGGACGGCGCTTCCGAGACCGCGGTGGCGGTCCGCTTCCTGGAGGAGGTGTTGGGCGTGACGACGTCGCTGGACGAACGCTCGCGGGCCGCGCGGATCGGACGGCGCACGGTCGAGCACCTGGAACTGGTCCGTCGTTCGCTGCTGCCGGCGATCTTGCTGGCGATTCCCTTGGGCATCGTCGCCGCCCGCCGCCCCTGGCTGGGCCGGAGCATCCTGGCGGCGACCGGGATCGTGCAGACGATCCCCGCCCTCGCCTTGTTGGTCCTGATGATGCCGCTGGCCGCTTGGCTGCGGCTGGACAGCATCGGGGCGGGATCGGCCACGGCGATCATGGCGCTGTTCCTGTACAGCCTGCTGCCGATTGTCCGCAACACCTGTAGCGGGCTGACCCAGATCGATCCCGCCTTGCGAGAAGCGGCCGCGGTGCTGAACCTGCCCGCCTGGTTTCGTCTAGGCAAGATCGAATTGCCGCTGGCGGCGCCGTCGATTTTGGCAGGGATCAAAACGGCGGCGGTCCTGAATGTGGGCTTCGCGACTTTGGGGGCCTTGGTCGCCGCGGGGGGCTATGGGCAGCCGATCCTCTCGGGGATCCGGTTGGCCGACACGGGTCTCATTTTGGAGGGGGCGATTCCGGCAGCCCTGCTCGCCCTCCTGGTCCAGGGCCTGTTCGATCTCGTCGAACGGGTCCTGGCTCCCCCCACACCGGCCTGAAAGATTTTCCTCGTTCCAGCCTTACTTGGTAGCGGAACGGCGCGAGCCGGCTGCTTCACGGTCCGACGAGCAGCAGACGGTCCGGCAGGCAGGAAAGCGGCGGGCAGGAAAGCGGGATCCGGCGATTTTGACGGATTCGCCTTGGCGAATGGCCTTGGCGCGTGTACAGTCCAGCGGAGGCGCACCCGTAACCTTGGAGGTGCGCCGCGACGGTGGTCGGAAGAAAACGAGGAACGCGATGGTTTCCATCGAGCGTTCTCTGACCACGCGAGAATCGATTCTGGGGGGGAACCCCAGCTTCTCGCCGGCGAATGATGGTTTCGCCATGTGCTGCCTCTCTCGGTCTTGTTGACCGCTCTGGGAAGCTGCTCGCGTCTTCAGCGACGCACCGAATTCTCTGATTTTCTTGTTGGTCGAGAATTCTGAAAAGCGGCCTCCGCTTTTCCCAGCCCCATGTTGTCTTGCCGACCGAGACGCGCGACCGCGGATCAGGGCGGCATTCTCAGAGCAGGCGCCTGCGGCGTTCCGGCTTCTGGGAACCAGGGCTTCCGCAGGCGTTGGTCCTTCCTGGACGTCTCTGCTACGAAGAGATCCCGCGGATCCTGTTCAAGCCATTCAAGAATGAAAGCAAAAGATTGAAAAATTTCGCATCGATGGATCTGTTCCCCTCCCTCAAAAAAGCTTTGGCCGAGCAACGGTACGAAGTCCCCACGCCGATCCAGGCGCAAACGATCCCGCCGGCCATCGAGGGCCAGGATATTCTCGGCTGTGCCCAGACCGGGACCGGCAAAACGGCGGCTTTCGCCCTGCCGATCCTGGACTACCTGGGTCACGAACGCCCGCAAGCCGAACCGAAACGCCCGCTCGCGCTGATTTTGGCCCCGACGCGGGAGTTGGCGGTGCAGATCGGCGACAGTTTCCGGACCTATGGCAAGCACATCCGCTTTCGTCAGGCCTTGATCTACGGGGGCGTCGGTCAAAACCCCCAGGTCGAAGCCTTGCGGCGCGGGGCCCATGTGGTGATCGCCACGCCCGGCCGCTTGCTAGACCTGATGGATCAAGGGCATCTCGACCTGGCCCAGGTGGAGATGTTCGTGCTCGATGAAGCCGACCGGATGCTCGATATGGGCTTCATGCCGGCGTTGAAGAAGATCATCGCCAAGCTCCCGGAAGAACGGCAATCGCTCTTCTTCTCCGCGACCCTCCCGGACAAGATCCAGGAACTCTCCCAGCAATTGCTGTTCAACCCGGTGTTTGTCAACGTGACCCCCAAGGTGACCAGCGTGGAGCGGATCGAGCAGCGCGTCCGCTTGTTGGAACGGGGCAATAAACTCAGCTCCCTCCGGGATTTGCTGGCGACCGACGACGTCGAGCGGACGATCGTCTTCACCCGCACCAAACGCGGGGCCAACGCCCTGGCGCGGAAACTGGAAACCAGCGGGGTCAAGGCGATCGCGATCCATGGCAACAAGAGCCAGAATGCCCGCCAGAAGGCGCTGGAGGCCTTCCGTCGTCAACAGGTGACGGTCTTGGTGGCCACCGACGTTGCCGCCCGCGGCATCGACATCGACGGGGTCACCCACGTCGTCAACTTTGATATGCCGGTCGAGCCGGAAAGCTACGTCCATCGGATCGGCCGGACCGGCCGGGCCGAAGCCGACGGGGTGGCGATTTCCTTCTGCACCGGCGACGAGCGGGACGAACTGCGGGCGATCGAGGACCTGATCGGCCAGCGATTGACCGTCGAAATCAAGGATCCCGGCTACGGCAGCGAGCCTGCCAAGGCGGCCAGCGGGGGCCAACGCGGCAATCGCCCGCGAGGGGGCGGCGGGCAAGGGAGCCGCGGACAGGGAAGCCGGGGAAAAGGGAGCCGCGGAAAGGGCTCAGGAACCGGTCGTCGAACGGGCAGCGGCCAGGGCTCCGGAGCCAAGGGTCCGGGGCAACGACGGCGGTCCGCCACCTCGGCGCGCTGAATCGCAGATCGGGCTTCCCCGAAAAGGGGAACTTTAGCTAAGATCAGCAGCCTCAGGGAGCGTGGTGCGCGCTCCGTCGGGGACGGAGCGTCGCGGTGTCGAGGCGGCTCCTGCCAATGGGTTAGGGATTTTCATGGAGGATGACCAACGTGCTTGTTGCTGCTTCACTGGAATGTTTGCCCGATTTATCGTTCGAATCGGCGATCGAATTCCTCAGCGATCTCGATTTCACCGCGATCGAGATCGATTTGCACGAAGAGGATGGCCATATCAAGCCGAGCGACCTGCTCGCTGATCCCGAACAGCACGTCCACCGGCTCCGGAATTCGCACCGCCTCGACGTGGTCGGCTACTCGGTCGAGCTGGGGGTCAGCGGGGACGAACATTACGAGCAGT
>CAYNVI010000259.1:0-6877 GCA_964400585.1 uncultured Pirellulaceae bacterium
GTGTCTGGGCAGTGTCTCAGTCCCAGTGAGCCGGGTCATGCTCTCACACCCGGTAACCATCGGAGCCTTGGTGGGCCATTACCCCGCCAACAAGCTAATAGTACGTGGTCTGATCCAAGGGCGGAATCACACCATTTGATCCAGAGATGTTATCCGGTATTACCGCCAGTTTCCCGACGCTATCCCGGTCCCCAGGGCACATAACCACGCATTACTCTCCCTTTCGCCGCTGTCCGCCTCCCGAAGGAGGCTTTTCGCACGACTTGCATGCCTAATCCACGCCGCCAACGTTCATTCTGAGCCAGGATCAAACCCTTCAATTTTGTATGCTTTCACAACCGGTCTCGAAACAAGGCCCGAAGGCCTCACTCAAAGGCTGGCTGCGATCTAAGCAGAAAACGAAGTGCTTTGAACACTGTCGGTGGCAGTCGGTAAGGGCCGCCACCTATCGCCATTGATAAACAACAGCGATCTCGCAATCTGAACTCAACAGAGAGTTACCACCAAATTGTCAAATATCGGTTCCCGGCGGGTGCCGGGTGAGTCGCGTCTCAGCGTGTCGCTGAGGTTTGTTACTATCCGTGATTCGAATCGTTTCGTCAACCGAGGTCGTGAAGATTCGCGGAAGTTTTTTCGCTTGAAGCGACGGTCGAGAACGGCCCCGCCCAACCCGGTCACCGAACACTCAAGTCGGTCAGATCGGGTCGTCGATGACCTCGCCAAAGGAGAGGTCGAAGGGGCGTCGTTCGCTGCTGTCGTTCAAGTGAGCCGGAAAGATATCGGGCCTCCCCGAGGCTGGCAAGAGCCGCCGCCGGTTTTTTGAAGGCGAAGTTAGCTTATCGGCAGCTGTGCCCTGTTTTTGCAGGGAATTTCGGGCGAAACGTGCCCAAAGTTTTTTCCGGCGAGGTCCGTTCCGCGGCTCGATTCCCCGCTTTGCCGACGTCGGGGGGAAGGGTCCCCGTCAGCCGGTCGCGCTCTCCGGGGTCCTGTCGAGCCCGGTCAGCCGATCTCCCGGACCGCTTCCAGGGTTGGGTAGAGCCGCTGCCAGAGGACGGTCAGCGTGTGGCGGTCGATCCCGAGCCGTCGGAAGACATGGTTGGCCGGCGGGGGAACGTTGCGGACCCCCAAGGCGGTCCAGCCGCAGCGGGTGCAAAGGTAATCGGCCACGGCGACGCAGCAGACAAGCCCCGTCCCCTTGCCTTCCTCCAGCTGGTGCGGCTCGTGATGATGACGGGCCACTTCGATCAGCGGAGCGGGGAAGCCCCAGGCGGTGAGCAAGGCGGCGCCGAGATGCTGGTGGTCGCAGCCGAACAGTTCCCGCTCGGCCTGCCAAGTTTCGGTGAGTGGATCGAGCCGGCCGAGGAGCTGGGCAAAGTCGAGTTCCGCGATCCGATCGGCTGCCAACAGGCCGATATCGTGGACCATTCCGGCGAGGAGGGCGGTGTGCGGCGAGCAGCTTCCGGAAATCCGCGCCAACAGGCTGGCGACCGCCCCGACCGCGACCGAGTGGTGCCAAAGCTGTTGGCGACTGTAGCTGTGCAGTTGTTGGTCGGGGTGGTAGAGCGCGCGGACCGAGGCGAGCGTCGCCAGCCGGGCCAAGCCTTGGGGGCCGAGCATCGCGGCCGCTTGCTCGAGCGTCGCCAGTTCTTGGTCGAGGTTGAACAGGGGGCTGTTGATCCAGCGGAGCAATCGCTGGTTGAGCTGGATTTCGGGCGCCAGGCGGTCGAGCAGGTGCGGGGTCGGGTCTTCCCCGAACGCCCCCTGGCGGATCAGCCACGCCGCGGTTTCCGGGAGGCAGATGCCCGTTTGACGGATCGTCCAGCTCACCGCCATCCGCTCGTTGGCCGCGTGTGGGGGCTCGGTCCTGGCGGCGGGTGAGGAAGCGGCGGTGGGGATCTCGGCAGTCACCGGAGGGTCCTTCGAAAGGGCGGCGCGGGCGGACGAGAGGAAGCGAGGCGGGTCGATCTGTGGAAACGCCGCCCGTCGCGAGGTCGCAGGCGACCCCTGGGAAACCTACCCTGGGAAACCCTAGCTTTTTTTCGCCCCCCAGGCGGCACGTGGCGATCGGCCGGGAAAAAGAGACCGAAGTTGCCGGGGGGTGTTTGGCCCCACTGCAAATGCGACCTAGGTTTGCCAAGGGCGTCCCGACGTTCTCTGGCGGTCGTCCCTCCCGTCTTGGCTTCGCCCGTCTCTCCGATCGGACAACACGCTATGGCTGCTCAACCCGCTCGCTCGGACCGTGACTCACAATTGGAATCGCTCCTCGCCCGCATCAACGGCTTGACGGCCGGCGGCAGCGAGGCCGGGGCCGGCCCCGCGGTCCAGCCGGCGGCCGCGGAGGATGCCGCCTCGCCCCCGCCGCGCCCGGCTACCGCGCCGCCAGCGGAGCCCGTCGCCGCGTCCCCCCCCGACCCGCGGCGTGCGGCCCCGAGCCCCGCCCCTTCAGCCCCGGAGCCCCGCCCTGCGGCGACGGGCGAGCGCCGTTCCGGGAGAGGCGACCGCCGGGCGGCGACGGCGCCGCCCGGGTTCACCCCCAGCCGCGATGAGCCGTGGCGTCCTGCGGAACCGAAGTCGTTGGCCGAGAGCCGGATCTCCGAGTCGCTGCTGGAGGAAATCATCGCCCGTTACCTCTTGGTCAACGGGGAAACGGAGGGACGTCGGGTGGCCGACCAAGTCAAGCTTCCCTTCGGGATGATCGAGCCGATCCTGACACAATTGAAGATGGAGCAGCGGGTCGCCTACAAATCCGCGACGTCGACGGGCGACTACCTCTACGTGCTGACCGAGTCGGGCCGCACGCTGGCGCGCAATTATGCAGCCGACTGCACTTACCATGGAGCCTGTCCGGTGCAGTTGGAGGAATACATCGCCAGCGTCAAATTGCAGACGATCGAGGGGCAGCGGCCGCAGCAACAGGACTTGCAGAACGCCTTCCGCGATCTGCTGATCAATCCCGCGATGCTCGATCGCTTGGGGCCCGCGATCAACAGCGGACGCGGGATGTTCCTGTTCGGTTTCCCGGGCAACGGGAAGACGAGCATCGCGGAACGCGTGACCGCCGCCTTCGGAAAGTACATCTGGGTCCCGCGGGCGCTCTCGATCGACGGCGAGATCCTGCGGGTCTTCGATCCGCTCAGCCACGAACTGGCGATGCCCGAAGCGGGGAGCGGATTGTTGGATGTCGGCGGATTCGACAAACGTTGGGTCCGGATCAAGCGACCGACCCTGGTCGCCGGGGGCGAGTTGACGATGGCGATGTTGGAGGTCCAGTCCCACGGCGAATCGGGGATCAGTGAGGCTCCGCTGCAACTGAAAAGCAATTGCGGGACGCTGCTGATCGACGACTTCGGGCGGCAGAAAATGCGGGTCGACGAGTTGCTCAACCGCTGGATCGTGCCGCTGGAGAAGCGGTACGACTACCTGAACATGGTCAGCGGCAAAAAGATCCAGGTCCCCTTTGACCAGCTGGTCGTCTTCAGTACGAACCTCGAGCCCAAGGACTTGGTGGACGACGCCTTCCTGCGGCGGATTCCTTACAAGATTGAAGTCGGGGATCCCTCGGAGGCCGATTTTCGGAAACTGTTCGGGATCATGTGCAAGGTGCTGAAGATTCCTTACCGTCCGGAGCCGATCGATTATTTGATCAAGACCCATTACCTCCCGATCAACCGGCCGTTCCGGAACTGCCAGCCGCGCGATTTGCTGCTGCAGGTCCGCAATTACTGTCTCTACAACGGCAAAGAAGTCGAGTTGCAGAACGAGTACTTCGACTTTGCCGTCAACAACTACTTCTCGGTGATGTAAGGGGCGGCGCGGGCCGAAGAGGCGCTCCGCAGCCCGTCTTCCGCGAGCCCGTCCCCCGCGGGCCGGTCCCGGGCGGGTCGGCGGTCGGTCAGCGCGCGCCCCGCCGGCTCAACGACTTTGGCGGGCCAGCTGGTCGAAATTGAGTTCCAGTTGCTGTTCGTGATCGGAGACGCCCAATTCCCGGTGCATCCGGCTCGGTTGGATCTCTTCGCTGTCCTGGTATTTGTCGCTGGTGTACTCGTTGATTTTGCCGCAGAGCTCCTGGTAGAGGATCTGGCAGACCTGGACGAAGGGGTAGATCCGCAAGGGCTGGACGACCCGCAAGCCGAGGGTCCAGTGGCCGCAGAACCCGACATCGCCCACTCCGGAGGCGGTCACCATCAAGCCGAGCCGGCTGAGCGAACTGCGGCTGCTGATCAGCGGGACCAGGTTATGGGTCCGGGTATGTTCGACCGTGCGTCCGAGGTAGAGTTTTTCGGGCTGCAGGACGATGCCCTCTGCGGGAATCGTCAGTCGACGGTACCGGTTGGGCGTCCGCAGATCGAGCACGACCTCTTCGTAGACGAGCAGTTCGTCATGGAGGGCGAGGTTGTAGCTGTTAGGGTTGAGACGGAGAGGATCGAAGGGGTCGACTTCGATGTCCGACCCGAGACGTCGCTGGATCTCGTCGCCCGAAAGGATCATCGGCGGTCCTGCGGAAGGTGATGAAAGGAGCGAAAGCGGCGGGGGCTGGCAAACGCCCCCGCGGACGGGCCATGTGGCGTCTCCATCGACTGATTGTCCTGCCCTGGCCGGCCCGCTGTCAACCAAACGGAAGCCTCCCTGGGCCGCCGCGTCGCCGCCGCCGATCGAGCCAGCTCGTCGTCCGGTCCCGGTCGGGTATCATACACAAACCAACTTTTCTCCTCCCCTGGCTTCTTGGCGAGAACTTTCCCTGATGAGCAATTTGAATCCCTACGGGGTCACCGCGGCGGGCGTCCCGGCGGCCTTGGCCGAAGAATCGGCCCGGGCGACGTTTATTCGCCGGACGTACGCGCATCTGGCCGGGGCGGTCGGCGCGTTCGTCGCGCTCGAAGCGGTCCTGTTCACGGTCGTGCCGGCCGAGATGATGCAGTCGTTGGTGGCCCGGATGCTCTCGGGCTGGTCCTGGTTGTTGGTGCTGGGCGCGTTCATGGCCGTCAGCTGGTTGGCCCGGAGTTGGGCCGACAGTGGAACCTCGCGGGGGATGCAGTACGCCGGCTTGGGGCTGTACGTCGTCGCCGAAGCGGTCATCTTCCTGCCGATCCTCTACATGGCGATGACGATCAATCCCGAGATCCCGGCGATGGCGGGATTGCTGACGTTGGTCACGTTCGGAGGGCTGACCGGGTTCGTCTTCGTGACCCGCGTCGACCTGAGCTGGATGGGGAAATTCCTTTTTTTGGGAGGGCTCCTCGCGATGGGCTTGATCGTCTGCTCGATTTTTTTCGGGGGCTTCAACCTGGGGGTCTGGTTCTCGGGGGCGATGGTGGGCTTGGCGAGCGGCTACATCCTCTATGACACCTCGAATGTGATGCACCACTACCGGACCGATCAGCACGTCGCGGCCTCGCTGGCGCTGTTTGCTTCGGTGGCGCTGCTCTTTTGGTATATCCTGCAATTGCTGATGCAGTTTTCCTCGAGCGATTGAGGCGGCGACGGCTGACCGGCCACGGCTGACAAAGGAGGTGGGCGATGACCGACATGGGTGAAGTGACACGATTGCCGAGCGATTTTGACGGGCGGGTCCGCCTGTTCCCGCTCCCCGATCTGGTGGTGTTTCCCCATGCCATGCAGCCCTTGCATGTTTTCGAGCCCCGCTACTGCGAGATGCTTCGCGAATCGCTCGCTTCCGACCAATTGATCGCGATGGCGACGATCGGGGCGACCGAGGGGTCGACGGAGCCCCCTCCTTTGGAACGTTACGTCTGCATCGGGCGGGTGATCTCGCACGTGGCCAACGACGATCAGAAGCACAACATCCTGCTGCTCGGAGCGCAGCGGGCGCGGTTGCGGCAGGAACTCGACACGAGTCGCTCGTTTCGGATGGCGGAGGTGGAGGTCATTCCCGACGTCTACCCGCCGGCCGGTGCGACGACGCGGCAGCAGCTCCGGAGGCGGTTGCTCGACGCGTTCCAGGAGGTCATCCCGGACGCGGGTGAGGTCCACAAGAACCTGCACGAACTGATGGCGGGTCAGATGCCGTTGGGGCCGATCACCGACATTATCGCCTTTACGATGCAGTTTGCCTCGTCGATCAAATTGGACCTGCTGGGCGAGGGGGATGTCGATCGACGTGCCGCTCAGCTGGCCGCCACCTTGGAGCAGATGGCGGCGGCCGACGCCCCGCAGCCTCCCGGCAGCGACCGCTTCCCTCCCCCATTTAGCGTGAATTGAAACGTCTGGGAATCACGTTCCCATGATCGGCCCGCCCGCTGGTCGTTGTCGCAGGGTTGGCCCACCCCTAATATGTTTGGCTGTCCGAGCGTGGAGCGACGTCGCCGGCAGCTTGATTGCAGGCAGCCGAACGGGACGCTTGCCGCCTTGCTCGTACTCCCACTCGATAGATCACGATGGATTTAGAATTGAACAGAACGATGACCCATTCGACTGAGCACGATGGGGGGTCCGCGCATGCCTTTCACGTCGACCGTAATGCCCCGCGCAACGACCGCGTGGATTTGCCGCGGATCGAGGCGGCGGTCCGTGAGATCCTCGACGCGGTCGGGGAGAATCCGGATCGCGAAGGCCTGCTCGAAACCCCGGCCCGGGTCGCTCGGATGTACGCCGAGATGTTTGCCGGGCTGCATAGCGAAGCGGGGCGGCATCTTTCCAAGGTATTCACCGAGAAGTACGACGAAATCGTGCTGGTCCGTGACATCAGCTTTTGCAGCATGTGCGAACACCATCTGCTGCCCTTTACCGGAACTGCCCACATCGCCTACCTGCCCAACGGGAAGGTGGTTGGTTTGAGCAAGCTGGCGCGGGTCGTCGAAGAGGTCGCCCGCCGGCCGCAGGTGCAAGAACGGATGACCGAGACGATCGCCGATCTGAT
>CAYNVI010000260.1:0-6866 GCA_964400585.1 uncultured Pirellulaceae bacterium
GACCGATCGTATCGTGAGAAGGGATGCCATTTGGTAGTTTCAATCGTTCGCTGAGGGCCTGATCATCCTCGAAATCAAGCGTTGGCGCAAGTCGACCCAGCCCCTGCATTTCGCCTAAAGTGCGCGTTGGCCGTGGCGAACCCGGATGTCTTTGCATTTGGCGAAAATGATGGGCTGCGGGCCATCGAGGTGCTGAGCAACGATGTCGATCCCGCTGGTGAACTAGACCCACGCTCGATCGTGTCGGTTGATACGGATGGGCTCTTGGGACGGGTGGACTTCGATGGCACAACGCTTCGCTACAGCCCCGACGGTTCCTTCGAATCGCTCGCCGACGGCGAATCCGTGACCGAGACGTTCTCGTATGTGATCAACGACGGTGACGGCGGCACCGCCATCGGTAATGTGTCGGTTGTGATCCACGGCCAAAACGACACTCCGGTCGCCACCCTCGCCGGCTCCACAGGCGACGAGTTCGACGACCAAGATCAACGATTTCGCTGGGAAGCCACGGATATCGATGGAGATTTGGAATCGGTGGAGATCACCGTCACCAAGGACGGCGCGGTCATCGATGCGTTGTCCGGTATCGTGGATCCCTCAGGAAACGTCGATTTCAACGATCAAGGACCAGGAACGTTTGTGGCCACGCTGACGGCGACCGACGCCAGCGGCGAACAAGGAACCGCAACCCGCTCCGTCACGGTTGCGGATGACGATGTCGGAGCACCGCAGATCAGCATCACGGGTTCAAGTGGCACCGAGCTTGAAATCGATACCAATGCATACGCGTGGTCCGTCGTAGATCCTTCCGCGTTGTCAGCGCTCTCGGTGACCGTCTCTCGCAATCAAGGCGACGGCCCCGAAGTCATCTATTCCACAACCGACATCGCCGACGCGGTCGGCAGCGTCAACTTTGATGATTTTGGAGTCGGCGTTTACGAGATTCTGGTCGTTGCGAGCGATGGCGATGACGACTGGGCGGGAGACGCGTCCAGCAGCAATGCCGGCCGCACCTCCGTGGTGGGAGAACTGGTTCTTTCCACATCGACGCGGGCCAAGCTTCAAGTGGACGACGGCGAATGGGCAAGACTCCATCGCGCGGACATGACGAGTACGCATGATGGGGACGTGCTTTTCGATCATTCCCAATTGTCGCACCCCTGGTTCTCCTGGTGGACGCCAAATCTCGACGCGTTCCACATGCTGGCCGACGGCAGCATGATCCTTTCGACAAACCAACGCGGCCGAGTTGGCAACCAAACGTTCCGTGACGGGGGGTTGGTGCGGTTCTTTGGCGACGAGTGGCTTGCTCGGAATCCGGAAAATCCGGGTCAACGCCATCAAACAGCCGAGATGCTCACGACCGAACGGCAACTGTTCGGGCGACGCTCCTGGGTAACCGGCGTGGACGCGATCAGCATTGCACCCGATGACGATTTAGTCATCTCGCTTGACCGGGATCGTGCGCTGGCGGACGGAAATGCCTACCATCGAGGCGAGCTGATCAAGATTAAACTGCGTGAGGATGGCTCGCTGGCTTCCAGCTCCCTCTTCTTTGATCACCAGGTGATGGACGCGACCGGATGGAGGCTGTTCCGATCATGGTTTGATCGCGGCGTCAATGTTGACGGTGCGCACGTTTTAGAGGACGGTCGAATCCTGCTATCCGTCAGCAGCACTGCCAGCGTTGGCGGCGAGGGAGAGCGATTTAAAGACGGTGACGTCTTCGTTTATGACCCCGACAAGGATACGGCGGAATTGCTTTTCGACGAAGACAGCTTCCGACGAAATGAAGAAGTCGATGCCGTGTTCTTGGGAGTCGGGAATGGCGAGCTGACGCTCCTCGACGCAGAGTGACCGTCGGCTGAAACCAGGCCCCAAGCAAGACAGGTCCGGTCATGTCAAGAAACGCGGCCTGGGAGCCAATGGTCGGAGGCATTTCGCTTGGCGAGCGGCACCGTTCGATGTTTGGTGAGCGGCACCGTTCGACGGAGATTCAGCGATACGTTTGATGAGGACGTTTGATGAGGCGACCGCAGCGTCTCCTTCCGGGAATGGCAGGAGGATACCCTCTACCGCGCCGTGAAGGGAGATCAGCGAGCCAGGCAACTGACTGACAGCAGCGCGCCGATGCCGGCGAGCGCCAGGTCTTTCTGGGGATCCCGAACGTCGCCTTGCTGACCATCGTAGGCCTCGGCCCGGGCGGGAAAAAACAGCATCGCAATCTGCCATTCCAGGATCTCGTACAGGGCGTCGATCGCCAACACGCAGGCGGTTTCCCGCCGTCATCATTCTGCCTCACGGTTCGGCCCCAGGGAAATGGCTTGGTCCGCGGCGGAGCATTGCGGGCAACACCGGAACCCGCAGGGTGAACACGTTTCCTTCCGGTCATCCCGCGAACCGCGTTTGGCCTCGCATTTGCGGCACCCACGACGTCGTTCGTCGTTTGCTCCCCACCCGGCAGAAGACGAGCCGCAGAAAAGCCCCCCGTTCGCATCCCCTGAGCGTCGAAACTCCGTGTCAGGAAGGAGGTTGCGGCAGGCTTCTCCCGATTGAACAACGCCTCGTTGCTTGCACCGATTTTTTCCTACGAATCCACAGAGCCCACATGACGACGCCTCACAGGGAACAACAGCCACAGACGGGCACTTTCGACTGGCAGGAGCATGGCCCGTTTCGCGGCCGAGTGCTTCATCGCGAGCCGCTCGCCGACCACGTGAACCTTTACATCGTGGAAAAACCGGAGGGGTTTGCCTTCCGCCCGGGCCAAGCGGTGGAATTGTCGCTCGACGAAGAGGGCTGGCGCGATGCCAAGCATCCCTTCACGATCACCAGCCTTCCTAGCAACCCGCGTCTCGAATTCGTCATCAAGTCGTACCCTCAGGCGACCCATCCCGATCATTCGGGGATGACCGAACATCTCGAAGGGGATATCCAGGTCGGCGATCGCGTGATCTTTAGCGAGGCCTGGGGGGCGATCGCCTACCAGGGCCCAGGCGTGTTTATCGCGGGGGGTGCAGGGATCACGCCGTTCATCGCGATCTTGCGACAACTCGAACAGGATAAACAGCTCGACGGAAATCGCCTGTTCTTCAGCAACAAGCAGGTGAAAGATGTGTTCCTGCAGGGCGAATTCTTCCGCTGCCTCGGCAATCGGGTGGTTTGCACGCTGACCAAGGAGCACCACCGCGACTACGAGTTCGGTCGAATCGACACCGAGTGGCTTAAACGACGGGTCGATACCTTCGATCAGAAGTTCTACGTCTGCGGACCGCCCGGAATGGTCGAGGACATTTGCCAGTCGCTGAGGACGCTCGGCGCCGATCCGGACGGACTCGTCTTCGAAGAGGATTAGCAGCCGGTCAGCCGGCACTCTTTCGGTTTTCCCTCGACCGTCCTCGGTCGACTCCTCTGCGGAAGACCGGTTCCGATCGCTCTCCTGCGCCGTTCCGCTACAACGTAAGTGGCTTTGGGCCCACCCCCGCAGCAGGCGACGGCTGTTCACTGACAAGGGCGTCCCGCACCGACTGCGCGTCAAGCCGTCCCGCCAGGTCTGACGGGCGAAACGCCGGGAGGTGGCTGGGCTTGCGTTTTCCGGTCAGCCGACTACAAAAGGCTCCGTTTCCCCCGCCGGCCCGCGACCGACCACGACGTTCTCTTTGCCTGATACACTTGTGATCAGCGCATCCCACCTTTGGCCAGCTGCATCGGAGTCGCCGAGCAATGAATAGTGTTTCGATTCGTCTCTGGATCATGATGTTCCTGCAGTATTTCGCGTGGGGGGCATGGTTTGCCGTACTCGGCGCCTACTTGGGGGCGGAACAGAACTCCGAATTCTTTGAGCCCGGCTTTATCGGAACCGCGGTGACCACGATGGGTTGGGGCGCAATCGTGGCGCCCTTCCTGGTCGGGATGGTCGCCGACCGATTCTTCTCGACCCAGGTGGTGTTGGGCGTGCTGCACATCGCCGGTGCCGGCCTGCTTTACCTGACCAGTACGATCACCGATCAAACCGCTTTCTACTGGTCGTTGTTGGCCTTCTTCATGACCTTCATGCCGACCTTGGCGCTGACCAACAGCATCTCCTTTCACAACCTCGCCCAGCCCGACAAAACGTTCCCGTATATTCGGGTGGCCGGCACGATCGGTTGGATCGTGGCGGGCCTCTCGTACGGCCTTTACGCGCGGATGACCGGGCTGGATGTGAAGGAATACTTCATGGAAACGCCGCGGCCGATGCTGGTCGGGGCCGCCACCCAGCTGATCCTGGGCGTTTACTGTTTCTTCCTGCCGCACACGCCCCCACCGAAGAAAGGGATGGATGTCTCGGTCAGCGAAGTCCTCGGACTCGATGCCCTGCGGATGTTCCGCCTGCCTGGCTTTGCGGTCTTCATGATCTGTTCCCTGTTGATCTGCATTCCGCTGCAGTTTTACTACGGCTACACCAGCACCTATCTGGGGAAGGTCGGCGTCGACGACATTGCCGGATTGATGACGATCGGTCAGATGTCCGAAATCGCCTTCATGCTGCTGATGCCGCTGTTCTTCTTGCGGCTGGGGGTCAAGTACATGTTGCTGATCGGGATGCTCAGCTGGGGGGCCCGCTACGTGTTGTTTGCCTACGGCGACGCCTCGGGAGGCGCCTTCTCGCCGGCGTACCTGATGCTGATCCTCGGCTTGGCGCTGCACGGCATCTGTTACGACTTCTTCTTCGTGACCGGACAGATCTACACCGACCAGAAGTCAGGGCCTGAAATTCGCGGAGCGGCACAAGGGTTTTTGACGCTCGTCACGCTGGGCCTGGGAACGCTTTTGGGAGGCTACGCGGCGGGCTGGGTGGAAGCCCAGACGACGGTGGCCGGAGCGGTCAGCTGGACGAATTTCTGGCTGATCCCCGCCTCATTTGCGGGGCTGGTGGCGGTCCTCTTTTTCTTCACCTTCTACGATCGCAAGGCCGACGCGAGCTTGGAAGAAGAAGCGGAGGAGTTGCCCGAAGCCCCGCAATTGCCTGCGTAAGGGCGTGGCGGTCGGCCGAGCGGTTCGAGCGCTAGGCACTGTTTAACTACTCATTCGCGGGCGTCTCCGACCGGCGGAGTTGCGATAGCGAAAGCTGCTTTTGCAGCTGAGCCGTTCCTTGTTGATCGATGATCCGCAGGCGGAGCTGCGGCGACGGGGCATTCCAGTCGATATCGATCGCTCCGTAGTTCTCTCGATGGAAGGTTCGGTCCATCGCCCGGTGCCGATTGTCGGTCGGCGTGCCGCGAGGGTGTGGCTGGTTCAGACTGCTCGACGTCAGGTCGTACAGCGGGTAACCGACCGCCGTCGGCTCCTCAGAGAGCTCGGCCCAGTGGCGGTCGCCGCTGATCAACAAGACCCCCTCGGCGTCACTGTCGCGAATGGTTTGGAACAGCCGCTCCCGCTCGCGCGGCAGATTCGACCAGGTCTCTTGTCCGGCGGCCGAGGCGAGGCACTGGATACTGGATGCGATGATGCGGAGTTCCGCCGGGGCCTGCAGCTGCTGTCGCAGCCATTGCCACTGCGTCGCTCCCAACATCGTCTTCTCCGGGTCGGGATCAGGCAGGTAGGGCCCCCCGGTTCTTCGTTCGCCGCGTTTCAGCGGTGAGCGAAAGTAGCGGGTGTCGAGCAGGATGATTTGGACCCGCTTTCCCGGCGGTCCGAAGGTCGCCGCGGTATAGATACCGGGCCGCCGACGACGCGGGCTCTGCAGCGGTTCCTGCCAAAAATCAAGCAAGATCGCAGCGGCCTCGTCACGCTGCGGATAGTTTTGTCCGGCATCGTTCTGGCCGTAGTCGTGATCATCCCAGGTCGCCAGCATCGGCAGCGCACCCCGCAGCTGGGCGAACCGCCGATTCGCTGCCAAGCGATCGTACTTGGCCCGCATCACCTCCATGTCGGCCGTGTCGGCATAGATGTTGTCGCCCAACAGCAGCAACAGGTCGGCCTCTTCCGCGGCCATCGTCTCGAGGATCGGCATCGGCTGGTCTTGCTTGATGCAAGAACCAAACAGGATGCGTTCTAGCGGTGCTGTCGCGGAAAGGGGCTCCGGGGCGAGGGTGAAATGGGCCAGCACCGGCCGATGGTCGGAGGCGACCGGTTCATCGAGTACCCGGGTTTCGACCGGAATCAACCGATCCTCGGGGCGAAAGAGGACAAAATCGATTTGCCTCGTCGGCTGGGCGACGGGAATCGTCGGCAGCGTGGCGAGGCTGCTCGGCCGCCAACGCTCGAACAGCCGCTGCAGCGTCGCCGAGGTGGGACGGGCATTGAGATCCCCGGCCAGGATTGCCAGGGGCGTCTCGATCTTTGCGACCAGGGCGTTCAGCTGGCGGGCCGAAGCGAGGCGTTCCTGCTCAGCGGGACGATGATCGAGATGCGTCGCCAGCAGCGTCAGGGAAGGAAGGCTCCTCCCCAGGGCGATCTCGGCTTCCAGGACGCCCCGCTGCTCGCCCTCGTTGATCCGCGGCAAGGCATGGTTCTGGCTCCGGACGATCGGATAGCGGGAAAGGATCGCGTTGCCGTAGCCGCCCCCCTGCAGATCGATGTTCTTTCCAAAGATGACCTCCATGCCGGTCAAACGAGCCAGCGTTTCCGCCTGGTCGACGTTGCCGGAACGAGGAACGCGGCGGTCGACTTCTTGGAGGGCGACAACATCGGCTTGGGAGGCACGGATCACTTCCGCGATCCGCTCCAGGTCGAGCCCTTCCAACGATCGGCGAGCGGCCAGAGTTCGGCCTACCTCACCGGCAGAGGCCATTATCGCACCCTCGCGTGGGCCGCATGAGCGCCCGGGGGTCCGGTTCTGCGATCTGTGGCCCCGACGCGCAAATTCGGCCGATAAGCCT
>CAYNVI010000261.1:0-6843 GCA_964400585.1 uncultured Pirellulaceae bacterium
CCCATTGCCGACCAGATTGATCAGCATCTGCCGCAACCGAAAGGGATCGCCCTGCAGCCGTTGAGGCACGTCCGCCGCGACGTCCCAGGCTAACTCCAAACCTTTGGCGTGCGCCCGGAGCGCGACGGACTTGAGCGTGTCCCCGAGCTCTTCACGTAGCTCGAAATCGATCATCTCCAGTTCCAATTTCCCCGCCTCGACCTTGGAGAAATCGAGGATCTCATTGATCAGGGTCAACAGCGATTCAGCCGACTCCGAAACCATTCCCAGATAGGTCTGCTGGGTTTCGTCGAGCTCGGTGTCACGGACCAGATCGGTCATCCCGATGATCGCATTCATCGGCGTCCGAATCTCATGGCTGATGTTGGCGAGAAAATCACTTTTCACCTGATTGGCTCGTTCGCTCTCCAGCCGCGCTGCTTCCAGCTCGGACTGCGCATGGGCTTCGCTCAGTTTGAAGGCCAGCGTCAAGCTGTAGGTGCAAAGGATGATGCCGATGTGGGAGGCGAAATTCAAAAACTCCATCTCCTCTCCGCGGATCTCCGCCCGGATCCCGATGCCCGCCTGCTCCAGCCACAAGAAGAGCCCGCAGCTCAGACAAGCCAGGCCTAACCAGACCAGTCCCGCCGAGATCCCCCCCAGCAACAAGCCGATGATCGGAACGGTCGGCAGCCACCAGAGGGCGGGGGCACCGATCCCGCCGGTCAGCAGGGCCAAGGTCACCAGGCAGCCGCCGAGGATCCCGGCGACCAGTTGCCCGGAAAGATAGACCGCGCGGGTCAGCCGCAGGGACAACAGGGTCAACAGCAGCAACGCGACGGTCAGGAGGATCACGGCCGCGCCGCGGGGCGACCCCAGCACGTAAAACAGGGGCGCGAAGACGGGGCCCCAAATCGCGATCGCCAACGTGAAGACGACCACCCGGCGGGCCGCCCGCTTGTCCTGCGAAGCGCTCAGCCCGGCGGGCACGAACCATCGCAAGGTCGTCTCCATCGACATGTCCATTTCTCTCGCCCGATGCGTCGCGCCTCCCGTTCGATTCGGCGGCGTTCCCTCGCTGTCCCCCGCCCGCTGGCCCGCTCCGTTCGAATCGTCAGCGGCCACTCGTCAGCGGCCACTCCTCCGGGGCCACTCTTCACCGGTCGCACCGCACGTCGCTCCGTTGACACCACGAGGGAGCGTTTCAGAACAGCGGGTAGATAAACGGTCCGGCCGCGCCGGAGACGAAGAGGAAGCCCGCCACCAATAACAACACCAAAATGATCGGCAACAACCACCACTTCTTGTTTTCGCGGGCGAAGTCGAGCAGTTCCCGCAGCAAGCCGGGGGAGGCCGTTCCGGCAAGCTGGGCAAACTCTTCGGTTTCACTCGTTTCGCGGCGGGGAGGCGAATCGCCGGAAGCGGAGGCTGGCGATGAATCGGGCATGAAGACCTCAGCACGGGGGATGGCGGGAGGCTTGCGGAGCCGCGTCGGTTCCGTCGCTGCCCACCCTTCGGCTACTTCTAGTATTGTCGAAAGTACCGCTCCCGAGAAGCGACCGGGGGACGGACCAGCCAATAGCTGTCGGTCGCTTGCCGCGGTTTGCCTTGCAGCGGGTCGTACCCGCGAAAGCGGAGGAACCAGCCGATCGGCCCGAAGAGGCCAAAGTAGACGACCGCCAGCACGAGATGGGAAACGAGCCAGCCGATCGGGAAGACGGCGATCATCCAGGCGAGATACAGCGGGCGGAGCGCCCCAGGACGCCAACCGGCGACCGTCAAAAGACTCGCCACACCCACGGCCCACAGCCCGCTCGCCCACCCCGGGCCCGCGCTGAAAAGCTGTCCCCAAAAGCCGCCGATCGCCGCCAACAGGGCCAAGCCTACCGCAAAGAATCGCAGTTCTCCGCGGGACGGGTTCCAGTGAATTTCGATCATCGCTTGTTCGCTTCGGTGGCGCGGTTCGGTGCGTGGTTCAATCGAGCTCAAAGCGAGCCAGGTAGGCGTCGATTTGGTGAGCTTCCGCCGCGGGCTGCTCGGCTTTCAGCAACAGCGTGTTGCCCAACACCAAGACGTCCATGTTCGTGGCCAGGAAGCAGCGATAGGCATCCTCGGGCGTGCCCACGATCGGTTCGCCCCGGATGTTGAAGCTGGTATTGATCAACAGCGGGCAACCGGTCTGCTCGGCGAAAGATTGCAGGAGCCGATGGAAGCGTGGATTGCGTTCCGGGTCGACCGTCTGCAGGCGGGCGGAATCGTCGACATGCGTGACGGCGGGGATCTCGCTACGGAGCGTCTGCAGACGGGCCAATCCCGAGGCTTGCTCCGGGGCGGAGGGTGCCGCCCGCCGTTTGGCTTCCGACACGCCGGCAACCAGCAGCATGTAAGGACTCTCGGTCGCTGCGTCGATCTGGAAATACTCCGCTGCCCGCTCCTGCAGCACCGCCGGGGCAAAGGGGCGGAACGATTCGCGAAATTTGATTTTGCGATTCATCGTCGACTGCATCTCGGGGTCCCGCGGATCGCCGAGGATACTGCGATGGCCCAGGGCTCGCGGTCCAAATTCCATCCGTCCTTGGAACCAGCCGACCACGTTCCCTTCGCCCAGCAAGCGGGCGACCCGCCGACACAATGTCTGGTCGTCAGCGTACGGATGCGCGACCGCCCCGTGGGCCGCCAGGCATGCCGCCACTTGCTCGTCCGAAAAGGCTGGTCCTAAGAAGGAACCTTGTTGGCAATCGGCCGAGACCGTGCGTGGTTGGTCGAGTAATTGATGCCAGGTGAACAGGGCGGCTCCTAACGCCCCGCCCGCGTCCCCGGCTGCCGGCTGGATGAACAGTTCGTCGAATGGTCCTTCCCGCAGCAACCGCCCATTGGCCACACAATTCAAGGCGACGCCGCCGGCCAGACAAAGCCGGCGCTGTCCCGTATCGCGATGCACGTGCCTGCCCATCCGCAGCACGATTTCCTCGGTCACCGCTTGGATCGAGGCAGCCAGGTCCATGTCCAAAACCTCTAGCGGCGATTCGGGCGAACGCGGCCGTCGGCCAAACAGTTCGTGAAACCGCCGGGAAGTCATCGTCAGACCGCGGACGTAATTGAAGTAATCCATCTCCAGCCGAAAGGAACCATCCTCGCGCAGGTCGAGCAGATGAGCGAGGATCTTTTCTGCATAGACCGGTTCGCCATACGGCGCCAGCCCCATCAACTTGTACTCCCCCGAATTGACTTTGAAGCCACAGTAGGCGGTGAAGGCGCTGTACAGCATCCCCAACGAGTGGGGGAACCGGAGTTCATGGCTCAGCGCGATGCGATTTCCCTGGCCCGTGCCAAAACTCGCCGTGGCCCACTCCCCGACGCCGTCGATGGTCAGGATCGCAGCTTCCTCAAACGGCGAAGGGAAGAAAGCGCTGGCAGCATGCGATTCATGATGTTCGGGATAGACGAACCGCCGGCGGTATTCGCCTCCCAATCCTTTTCGCAACTGTCGCGACAGGAACAATTTCTTTTTCAGCCACAGCGGCATCGCTTGGCAAAAGGAGGCAAAACCCCGCGGCGTCACGCTCAGATACGATTCCAGCAAGCGATCGAATTTGAGCAGCGGTTTCTCGTAGAAGCTGACGTAATCGAGATCCCTTCGTGCGATCCCGGCTTGCTCCAGACAGGAGGCGATCGCGTGCTCCGGAAACGCTGCGTCATGTTTTTTCCGCGTAAAACGTTCCTCCTGGGCAGCGGCGATGATCCGCCCATCGACGACCAGCGCCGCCGCGGCGTCATGATAAAAAGCGGAAATCCCCAGGATGGCAACCATCGTCTTGTCGGCCTTTCGCATGCAAGAACCAGCGACCCGCCCGCTTGGCCGGCCCAGCCGCGGGGGCCGGCCCGCCGGCTGCGCTGCTGGCGTCCCCAGAAGGTAGCATGCGACTCGCTGGCATGCACTGCCGCGGCGGTTGGGTCCTGCCTTCGCGACGCTTCGTCCTCTCTCAGCGCGGGAGCTTCCAGAGGTCTTCCCCGCAGATCACCTCGGCCAGGCGGCGGCCGGCAAAGGCATGGCCTTGCCGATTCCAGTGCCCGGTGCCCCACTGCGTATTGGCGAAGCCGTGGAAGTAAACGCCTTCCTCGGCGGCCTTCGCCTGCATCGCAGCCGACAGGACCACGACCGGAAAGCCGGCTGCTTCGCCAAGCTGCGCGATCCGCCGATCGGCATAGAAAAGGTCCTCCACCTCCAGTTCCTCGCGGAGGGCGGCCCGCGGCTCGGTTTCTGGCCGCACGACGACCCCCGAAGTGACCACCATCACCAGGAACGGGATGTCGCGGGCCGTGACTTCCTGATGCATCGTCAGCAGCAGACGATCGGTCAATTCCCAAGCCTCTCGCCATGCCGCATCTTGGGGGGGCCGGTAAATCTGCCGCGACAAGCCTTGTTCGATCAGCCCATCGGTCACTGCCGCAGGGGAGGCAGCGAGAGGGTGACGCAATTGGTAAACGACCGCGGCCAATTCCACATGGCGGATCAACCAGTCCTTCCCACGAACCCAGCGGGATCGCTCCAGTGCCTGCCATTGCGGGTCTTGGCGAAACGAATTGTCCAACAGCAGCCGGTCCTCTTGCAGCTGAAAAAAGGGGCGTTCGTCCCGAGGTTCCAGGGCCCGGCTGTTATTGCGGACGTCGTTGTCGGGCAGAAAAGCCAGCAGTACCAGATCAGGATCGAAGTCCCAAACCTTATGACGAAGCATCAACAGTTCCTGTCCCGTGCCATAGCCCGAGACGCCGAAATTCAAGACTTCCACGCGTCGATAGGCGGCGGGCAGGCAATCGGTCAGCTCCCGTTCCAGCACCGCCCAGAACGCCTCTTCCCGTTCGACTTGAACCGCCTCGGCGTAAGAATCCCCCAGCACCGCGATCCGAAAAGTTCCTGCCGCTTTCGCAGCCGTCCAGGGACGATCGCGAAACCCTTGGGCGTTGGTGCGTACGAAGACGCGTCCCTCCTTTGTCTGCCAACCGGCCAGGTTGGGACGCAACACGGCCCCGAACGTTTCGTCGGTCTGATACAGCGGGTAGGAAAGCACGTCGTAGGGGGCGACCTGCAGTAGCACCTCCGCGGTCACCAGCCCAATTGCCAGGCCCAACAGGGCGAGCATCAACCGCAGCTGCCACCGCGGACGACGTCGTGGTGCCTGCGCCCCTCGCGATGGTTCCTGCACGGGGTCCGAAGCCGGATCGGAAGAAGCGGGCATGCTGAATCACCAAAACCGTATCGCCTCGGTGAACCGCCGAGACCAATTCGCCAAACGCGAAACCGTTCATTCTGGGAACAACGGCAGAAGGATGCAAACCATCGACGCCGCTGTCTCCTCCGTACCAGCCCGTCATCCTGTGCCGCTTCGATCAGCCCTATACTAAACGGAGGATTGCAGCGTTGGATCGCACAACTTTCAGACGCATCGCTTTCCAGGCCGATCGCTTGGGAACGTTCGCGGCACCCTGTCGAGTTTTCCTCTCCACCTTTTTAACGAGAAACGAGTGTGCGATGAAACGATTTCCCCCTCTCTTCGTCGTCTTGGTCGCGTTTTTGGCGGCAATCAGTATTGCCCCCGGTGCTGCAGCCCAGCGACTCCATGCGATCGTCATCGCCGACACGTCGCCTTGGGCTGGCTGGGGACGGCATGTGAGCGATGTGGTCCTCGACTCGTCCATGATGCAAGCGGTTTTCTCTACCAATGTGCCGGAACAGCGACTGACCCTGCACATCTTCCAGATCGGCGAAAACGCACTGGGGGACCCGGGTCAAGTTCGCCAGTTCATCCAGCAGGTCCCCGCCGCTTCCGAAGACACCGTCGTCGTCTACTTCACCGGCCATGGCGGCAACGATGACCGGGGACACTATCTCGCCTTTGCCCAGGGCCGACTCTATCGAGAAGAGATTCGTGCCCTGCTGGAGGCCAAGGGGGCGCGGCTGAATGTGCTGCTGACCGACTGCTGTAATCAACGTGCCGATGGCGAGGACTTCTGTGCACCTTACATCGAGATGGAGCCTCCGCCAGTCGTCACGCCCCTCTTCCAGTCGCTCTTTTTTGAACCGCGTGGCCTGGTCGACATCAACAGCAGTTCGCCGGGTGAAGGTGCCTTTTTGGGAAGCCCTGGCGAAGGGGCCGGTTCGTTATTCACCGGTCAGTTCGCGAGGTTCGTGGAACGTTTCCGGCAGCAAAAGACCTCCTGGGAACACCTCCTTCGCTCGGTCAGCCTCAACGTCCATCTCGCCTTCCGCCAGACGTATCCCAACGGAGCCAGCGGTGGCAAAGGGGCAGCGGTCCAACGCGACCAGAACGTCTACGCCTATCGTTACCCGGGAATGCCCGCACAACAGGGACCGCGGACTGGCTTTACGGTTCGAGACCAAAGGCGCTCGGGAGCGATGATCATTCGAGTGCGGCCCGATTTCCCGGCCGGCCAGGTCTATGATCTGTCGGCTAAACGCTATCGCGCCCTGCAACCGGGCGAATGGATCGTCGCCGCCAACAGCCAACCGGTTCGCAACGTCACCAAGTTAAGCGAAATTGTCAAACAGTCTCCTCAGGTGATGCGGCTGACGATTCGCAATCCACGGGGGCACGAGACCGACGTCTTGATGCGTCTGCGTTACTGATGCCTGCCCCTCGACGCGGGCCCCTTCTTTCCCACCTGGAACGGCCTCCCATGACGAAGCCCCTCCCGCCGCCTCTCCTGCCCGCCATCATGCATCGTGCCGGCTCTTCTCTGTTTGCGGTGTGCGTCTGCCTGAACGCGGTCAACCTTCCGCTCCTGGGGCAGTCGCCCGACAACGCTACCACGCCCCCCGCTGCCCCGGCGACGCCCCCCCCTGCC
>CAYNVI010000262.1:0-6809 GCA_964400585.1 uncultured Pirellulaceae bacterium
AGCCGTTCGCGCTGACGTCTTGCCACCACGCGTCGTACCGGCTGCGGAGCTTGGCGAGTTCCTCCGGATAGGTCTCGGCCAGATCGATCTTCTCGCCGGGGTCGGTCAGCATGTCGTAGAGGCCCCAGCGGTCCCCGCGGCGGGAGGCGACCGCCCGCCACCGCGGTGTCCGCACGGCGCCGGTGCCGCGCCAGCGATTGAACAGCACGCGTTCGGCCAGGTCGGGATCGTCGCCGGTTTCGAACAGGCGTGTTAACGAGCGACCATCGAGGTCCAGGTCCGCGGGGAGGGCGAGGTCGGCCCAGTCGGCGAGCGTGGGGAGCAAATCGATGTGCGCGACCAGGGGGGTGACGACCGTGCCGGCCGGAATCGTGCCGGGATAGCGGACGAACAACGGCACTCGTGATCCCCCTTCATGCAGGCTCCCCTTGCGGCCTTGCATGTAGCCGTCGTAGCGGTCGGTGTTGGCTCCGTTATCGGTCAGGAACAGCACGATCGTCTGATCGGTTTGTCCCACCGCATCGAGGGCGGCGAGCATCCGTCCGACGTTCATGTCGATGTTTTCGACCATCGCGTACGCACAGGCGGTCTCGGCCGGCAAGCCAGCATCGGCGTATTGCTGCCAAAACCGCTCGGGAACTTGCCAGGGGGTATGCGGTGTGTTGTAGGGCACGTAGCAAAGCCAGGGTTGCTCGGCTGCTTCCTGCTGGCGGATGAAGCGGATCGCTGCCTCGGTCAGGTGATCGGTCAGAAAACCGTCGCCGCGGGTCCGTTGCTGGTTGTGCTGGAGGGGCGAATCGAAATAGAGGTCCCAGTGGCCGGCGCAGAACCCGAGGAACTCGTCAAAGCCTTGGCCGTTGGGATCGTGAGGATAGTGGGCACCGTTGTGCCACTTGCCGAAGCAGCCGGTCGCGTAGCCCGCCGCGCCGAAGAGTTCGGCGAAGGTCGTTTCGCGGGCCCGCATCGTTTCTTCATTCCGAGTCACGCCGTGGACGCCGGTGCGCGCGGGCCAGCGTCCGGTCAGCAGGGCCGCCCGCGTCGGGGCGCAGACGGGGGAGACATAGAACCGGTCGGCCCGCGCCCCGCCGGCCGCCAGGGCGTCGAGATGGGGCGTGCGGATCTGCGGGTTGCCATGCGTGTGGATGTCGCCCCAGCCTTGGTCGTCCGTCATGATCAGCAGGATGTTCGGCCGTTCTCCCCGCGCCGTCAGACCGCCTGACAAGGCGAGGAAGGGGGCGAGCAGGAGGACGAACCGCGTGATTCCGAAACGTCCGCGGCGGGCGGAGGAAGCGACGGAAGCCGCGGCAAGCAGGGGCGGGGCGGAGTGGAGCATGGGGCCAGATAACACGGAGGCAAGGATCGAAGAAAGAAGCAGAACGACTCTTCGCGGGCGGCAACGGTTGGCAGCAGGGGGCCGCTGCCGCCCGGCGGACGCTCGCCTATTTTACGCCCTTTCAGGAAAGTGATGGGCCCTTCGCCCGACTTCGAGAGGTCGGGAACGGACAACCTCGTCCTGGCCGATGCACGGCTGATCCGCCGCCAGGAACCGCCCGAGGCGAACCTCCCAGCAGGCTCGTCTCCAAGTCTCCTGTTTTTTTGCCATCCTTTCCGAAAAAAAACGTGAACCTGGGACGACGCCGTCGGTCTAAGAGGACACAACCGCGGCGGTTCGTCGTTGGCGGGCTGGGTTTGCAGCCGTCCGGGAAGTGCCGACAAGCACGATCGGGCGGGCTGGGTGGAAACCGTGTGGGGGCGGACAGTGATCGCGAAAAAATCGCGACCTGGCCGCTTTTGGTGCACCAGCTTGGCGGCCGGGGTCGTTCCGGAGTAAGGTTGAACAATCGCGATCACTCTGTGAGTGATCGCCTCGGCGGTTCGCACGGCGAACCGACACCATTTCTTTTTCGCTCTGTCTGCGTTTGGAACAAACGCCGGAGGATGTCATGCGTATTCAAGTAATTACCAATGTTGTGGCTCAGTTTGTCGTCGGTCCGATGGATCGCGCAATCATGGTCGCCGTTGGCGTTGCGCATGCCTTCCTGCGTTCGCATGCGCAGGCTTCTCTAGGGTTCCCGCGAGCCGGGAGTAAGGCCAGCTGTCTGCAGGCGGCGAGCTGTCGACAGGCACCGTGTTGTGCCGCGAACGGCTGGCTGCTTCGACGCCCCGCGTTGGCGGTCGTCCGCGTCACGTCCAGCTAGGTCGCTTCGGGACCGGCCGGTCTGGTTGCCGCGTTTCCCTTCGGTAGGGGACGCTAGGGGGCGAGCGGTGCAGGTTTCGGAAAACGACGGCTTGAGGCTGCAGGAAGTCCCGGTTCCCGCCAGGTGGTGGTGATCGCTGGGTTGGGCCCCGTCAGGAGTCGAACCGTCGCGGTCGGCCGAGCCTTTCCCAGCCTGGTCACCGGCTGATTCGGTCGGCAAACGTGCCCGTTTGCCTCGACCTACCCTCGACGGGCGAAGGCGCTGGCGGTGGAACACCGCTGACCCCGGCTGGCCCCGTTTGGATGCCGCGATCGGCATCCAGAACCTCCTAGGGATCGCACCCTCCAGGCTGCGACGGCGAACAGGAAAAACCAGATGACCACCACGGAATCTTTGCAGGCGCGGACGGTTGCCGATTTGGTGCGGGCGGCCCAACAAGGGGATCGAGACGCCTTTGGAGAACTCTTCGAACGTTACCGCGTCGGGATCGTTGCCCAGGCGATGCGGCGGACGCGGAACGCCGATGAAGCGGAGGAACTGGCCCAGGACGTTTTCATCCAGGCGATGGAAAAGATCGAGCAGTTGCGCGTTCCGGAAGCTTTTGGCGGTTGGCTGCGACGGATCGTCCATCGGATGGCGATCAATCGGTCGACCCGTCGACCGCCGGCGATCGCCTGCGATCCGATGACCTTGGAAGCAACCTGCTTATCCGCAGGGACGCCCGAAGACGCGGCGGTGCAGCGCGAGGCAGCCGACGGCGTCCAGGCAGCCGTGGCCGAGTTGGGACAGGTCGACCGGGAAACGTTGAAGGCGTTCTACATGAACGGCCAGTCGCTGATCGAGATGAGCGACGCCTTCGCCGCGCCGGTGGGCACGATCAAACGACGGCTGCATACCGCGCGAAAACGGTTGGCCAAACGGATCGATATGGCGACTGCCGTCTGAAGGCGGCGGGCCGGCTGGAAAAGCGTGTCACCACAAGTCGGAACCGAGATTTCGCGGTGCGGCCGTCTGTCGGGTTTCCCGCAGGCGGTTAGAAATCGTCCTGCTCGTCGGCCTCCCAGTCGTCGGCCGCCTCGGCCGATTCGCCGTAGAGCATCAGCGTTTCGGCCTCATCGCCGAGCAGGGCGCGACGTTGCTCGTCATCCAATTGGACGTATCCCAACGAGCGGACGACTTCGAGGACTTCGCTGCAGGTCGGAAACATTCGCCCGGCGGCTCGTTTGTAATCGTCCATCGCCTGCATGAATTCGATTTCCTGCGTGTTGTAATCGCGTTCGCAAGTGGTCGGATCGATCTGCCGACGGCGTTGCTGCTTGCGGCGTTGAGGTGCTTCCTTGCCATCGTTTTGCTCCGCGGCGGGACGGGCGGGATCAGAGGCCGCGTTCGTTTTGGCGTGTCGCCGATCGCCACTGCGGCGGTCGATGGTCACAGGTTGTTCGCCAGCGGTCACGGTGGAGGAATCAGACACTCGCAAGGTTCCTTTTGGGGAGGGGAGCCGGTTGCCTGAACCGGCCTGCGGGAGGAAGGCTGATCGGGCCAGCAAGGACTGCTGTGCCATCAAAACGTAGCACGCAAACTACAGCGGTGACGGAGAAAAGAGGGGCTCGGTATTTCTGGGAAAGCTTGGCGACTGCGAGGTTTGGCCGGTCCGAGGGAAAGTAGCGGTTGTCGGGGGTTTGCGGGGTCGAGCACGTCGGATTGCGATTGACCACCGCGTGACCTATTTGTTAACGAGCAGCCGGCCGCTCCCGCTGGCCTCGCCCCCTGCGACCTCGACCCGAAAGGCTGGATGGCCGATGGACTTGATGAAATGACGCCAGCCACCGCGCCGGAGAAAGGGGGGACGCTTGCCATCGCGCTCACCGCCGCCGCTGCGGTGGCCGCGATCGGGGCGTTCGCGACGTTATTCAGCGTATGGGCGAGTTCGACCTTGCCGGGCCCCGAGGAACGGTTGCGGATCGCGACCGACGAGTATGCGGCCGGCCGGCCGATGATCGCCGCCAAGCTCGCCGAAGGGGTACCGCTGAGCGGAGAAGAACCGCTGGAAATGCTCCAGTTACGGTCCTTCCTGATCGGGGCAGGCAAAGCGCGGGCTGCCGAAAGCCGGGAAGACGACGGCGGGCAACGACTCGCCATGCTGGAAGCGACGGAGATGCTTGAAGAGAGCGCCGAGCTAGGCTTTCCGCAGGGACGCGAGCGGGAAGGGTACCGTCTGTTGGGGCAATCGGCGCTCCGCGCCGGACGCTACGGACTCGCCGCCACCACGCTGCAAAAAGCGGTCGACATCACCCCTTCGCTGCAGCGTGAATTGTTGCCGCAGCTGGCCGTTGCCCAATTGCAAGCTCGCGAAGTCCCGGCCGCCCAGGCACTCGCCTCGATCGACCGTTTGTTGGCTGCGGGAAATCTTGCCCCTGGCCAACGGCGCGATGCCGAGCGGTTGCGTGGGCAAACGCTGCGGCAGATGGGACGATGGGTCGCGGCCCGCGAGGCGTTTCGGCAAGTCGGGGAGGCGGCTGAATCGGCGGAAGCACGCGCGCAGGCGCGGCTGAGCGTCGCCGCCACGCAGGTATCCGAGGCGATCGCGCTGCGGCGAGAATGGGCTGCGGCGGCGGAGGTGCCTGCGGTGGTCGCGGCGATTATCGAAGAGGCGATGCCGTCGCTGATGGAGCTGGAACGGACGGCCAACTTGCCCACGGCGACCGAAGCGCGGTTGTGGGCGGCGCGCGCCTATCGCTGTCTCGATCAGCCCGGCCCTGCGCTGGATCGGCTGACCATGCTGCGGCTGGCCCGCCCCTTCGGCGGGGAAGCGATCGCGGCTGGTCTGGAGGAATTTGAGATTCTGGCCGAGCAGCAGCGGGTGACCGAAGCGGCGCAAACCATCCGCTACCTCGTCCGCGAGACGGGCGATCCGCGCACGTTTGACGGCCGCTTGGTATCGCTGGAACAGTTTCGGGAACGCGTGGCCGCCGCGGTCGAAGGGTTTCGGACCGCCGGCAATTTCGAGGGAGCAGTAGCGATCGCCCGCAGTCTTTCCCCTTTGATCCCGCCACCCCAGGCGTTGCTGTTGGAAGCGGCAACCTTCCGGGCCTGGGGGGAGACGATCTGGCAGGCCCAACGAGGGCAGGCTGCCTCCTTGGACGCTGCCCTGGACGATGCCTTGCCGGCCGCGGCCCGCCACCATTTTCAGGCGGCCGGTGATGCCTACGCCGCGGCGGCCCGCTTGCGGTTTGTCAGCGAGCAATACACGGCGATCCTCTGGTCGGCGATCGACGCCTACCAACAGGGAGGCGATTTTGCCCGCAGCCTGGAATTGCTCGAGGACTATCTGAAGTACGAAGCCCGTCCCCGCTTGCCACGCGGACTGATCGCGCAAGGTCGCGCGCGGCTTGCGCTGGGCAAACCGGCCGCTGCGATCCCCCCCTTGCTCGAATGCGTCGCCAGCTATCCCCGCGATTCGCTGCGCTACGAAGCCCGCCTGATCGCTGCCTCGGCGCATGCGGAACTGGGGGAATTGCAGGAGGCCAAGGGTCTGCTCGATGCCAATCTCTACGACGGCCAATTGACCCCGGAAAGTCCCGTCTGGCGGGATTCCTTGAAGCTGCTCGGAGATTTGCTCTATCGCGAAGGCTACGAGACCTACACCAACTTAACCCGCGCAGGGCTCGACCCCGAGGTCCTGCCGGACGAGCCGGCGCGGATCGAGGCTTTGCAGACCAACCAGGAGGTCCTGGAGCGGGCGATTCAGCGGCTTGAGGAATTCGCCACGCGAGAAGAACGGCTGGTCGAGGAGGGCCTGTTTTCCGAAAAGTATCTGCAAGAAGACGCGCTCGGTCGAGCTCGGCGAGCCCGCTACCTGGCGGCCCAAGCCCATCGTTTGGCGGCGTCCTGGCCCGCCGTGGAAGCGCGGTTGCCGGATGTGCTCGATCCGACGCGGCGGCTCCTGAAGCGCAAACGAAGCGAACATCTGGAGGCGGCGGTGGCGGGGTTCGCCGGCATCCGCAAAACGTTGCGTCGGGACGAGGAAGACCGGACGCTGTCGCCCGCCGAGCAGGCCATGCTCCGCAATAGCTACATCTCGGAAGCCGATACGCTGCAGGAGAGCCAGCATTGGGAGGAAGCGGCCGAAGCCTATCGCGGCGTGTCGCTCCGCTACATGAACACCCCCTTAGCGCTCGAGGCGATGCTGGGTCAGGCGCGGTGCGTCCAGCAGGCCGGTCGCGACCGCGAAGCCGAATTGATCATCCGGCAGGCACAAAAGGTCTTGAAGCGGATTCCCGATTCCTGGGAGGATCGATTCTTGAAAACCACTCGCTATAGCCGCCCTCAGTGGGAAGAACTCCTCGGTTGGATGGCGGACAGTGGCACGCTGGTCAACAATTAGGAGCCCCCGGGATGGCGAACGGAACCGCGGAATTGACGCAGCTGATCGATGGCAAAGGGGACTGCGTTGAGGCCCTCTGGGAACTCGCGCAACAGCAGGAAACCCTGATCGCCGAGCAGCGGATGTCGGAACTGATGCCGCTGCTGGCCCAGAAACAGCGTCTCTTGGAGCAGCTCGACGAGACGCTCCAAGAGATGCAGGCGGCAAACGAGATTCGATACAGCGGT
>CAYNVI010000263.1:0-6768 GCA_964400585.1 uncultured Pirellulaceae bacterium
GATCGCCCGGTCGATCGTTCCCAAGCGGCCGGCCTGCAGATGACGCGACCCTTCCAGCCCGATCTCTTCCTGCACGAACCAGCAGAGGACCAGCGGAGGGTGCGGACGGCCGCTCCGCAGCAGTTCGACCGCCGCGGTCAGGATCGCCGCGCAGCCCGCGCGGTCATCGGCCCCCAGTCCCGTGGTCGGATCGGCACTGAAGACTTCCTCCGCTTCGACCTGCGGCTGGCAGCCGACGCAGATCGGCACCGTGTCGAGGTGCGCCGACAGCATCGTGGTCGGGCCGGGGCCGGTCCCCGCAAGCTTGACGATCAGGTTGCCGATTTGGCCTTGGATCTTGGTGTCCTGGTGGGCCTGGTCGAATTCGATCGCGGTGGCGGGGACGCCCGCCGCGGTCAGTTCGCCCAGGATCGCCTCGGCGACCGCTTGTTCCTGACCGCTTGGCCCGGGGATCGCGGTCAGCCTCAGGTAGCGCCCGAGGGCGGCGTCGAGGTCGAGTTCGGGGAGCATGCGGTCTGGCAAAGTGGGGGGAAGGAACGCGAACCGGCGCGGGCGCGCCGGCAGCGGCGGCAGGACCTTATTCTAAAGGATGACGCCCGCTGCCGCAGACCGGGTGGTCCGCGGAAAAGCGAGGCTGCCCGGGCCCCGAAAAGGGACCGCGACGGTTACGGTTGCCAAGGGAATGGTTAGGATAGGGGGCAACGGTCCAGGCCGCGATTTCCGCGGGTTCCACCCTCCTGCCGCTTCTCGTTTTCCTCGTTGACCTCGCATGCTCGAGCCGCTTCCCGTCCTTTCCTCCGGGGCTTCGCACGATTCGCGCCCCCACCTGCTCGACTGGGACTTCCCGGCGATCTCCCAATGGTGCCTCGACGCCGGGCAAAAACCGTTTCGGGCCAAGCAGTTGTGGCACTGGATCTACCGCAAGCGGGCCACCGATTTCGCCCAAATGAGCGACTTGCCGGAAGCGTTCCGGCGGCGACTTTCCGAAGAATTCATCCTCTTCCGGGCGGCCGTGGCCAGCGAACAGGTCTCGCCCGACGGGACGGAAAAGCTGCTGATCCGGCTGCCCGATGGCGGGGAGATCGAATGCGTCCTGTTGCGTGACGGGCAGCGCCGCAGCATCTGCGTCAGCAGTCAGGTCGGTTGTGCGATGGGGTGCGTCTTCTGTGCCAGCGGGCTCGATGGCGTGGAACGGAATCTGACGCGGGGGGAGATCCTCGAGCAAATGTTGCGGCTGCAGCGTCGCCTGCCGGAGCCGGAACGGCTCAGCCACATCGTGATGATGGGGATGGGGGAACCGCTGGCCAACCTCGATCGGGTGCTGGGAGCCCTCGACGTGGCCCGTTCGCCCGCCGGGCTCGGGATCAGCCCGCGGCGGATCACGATCAGCACGGTGGGGTTGCCGGTGGCGATCGATCGCCTGGCCAAGCATCAGGTCCCGTTCAATCTGGCGGTCAGCTTGCACGCGCCCAACGAGGCGTTGCGGAGTCGCCTGGTCCCGATCAACCGGAAGGTCGGGTTGGCGCCGGTGATGGAAGCGGCCGACCGTTACTTTGCCGCCAGCGGTCGCCGTCTGACCTTCGAATATGTGCTGTTGGGGGATTTGAACGATACGCCGGCCTGCGCCCGGCAACTGGCCGGTTTGATGCGCGGCCGGCCCGTGCTGGTCAACGTCATCCCCTACAATCCCGTAGCGGGCTTGCCTTACCAAACGCCGTCGGCGGCGCGGATCGCCGAATTCCGCGCAATTTTGGAAGGGGCGGGCGTCAACGTCCAGTTTCGGCAGCGCAAAGGGAGCGAAATCGACGCTGCTTGTGGGCAGCTGCGGCGAAATCGGCAGGCGGCCGGTTGAGCGGCGGCGGCGGTCGCTCCGCGAAACCTTCCATCGTCTCAGGGGTTTGGTTTGACAGACGTTTCCGACGGGGAAACGTGACTCCCCTGCGGACCTTCGGATCGCAACCTTCCAGCATGGGTGTCTGATTTTTGGTGGTCAGTCCTTCGACGGCAATGCGTTATCAGCAGTCGGATCCCGACGTGCGGTTGATGCTGCGCGTGCAACAGGACGACGCCGGCGCCTTCGAGGAATTGGTGGAGCGATACCAGGTCCGTTTGGTCCGCTTGTTGGAGCATCTCGGTCCCGGCCGCGAACTGGCCGACGACATGGCGCAAGAGGTCTTTCTTCGCGTGTTTCGCGCCCGCAAGAATTATCAGCCGGGCGCTAAGTTTTCGACGTGGCTGTTCACGATCGCCGGAAATGTGGCACGGAATGCGGCGCGGACGATGGGACGACGCCGTGAAGTCAGTGAGATCGATACGTCGACCAACGCCTCGGGGCCGCAGGCAACCCTCGTCGCGGGACTTGCCATGGAGGCTAGCGGAATGATGCCGACCCGCCTGGTCGAAGGGGCCGAACGCGCCGAAATCGTCCGCGCAGCCGTCCAGCTCCTCGGCGAACGCCAGCGGGAGGCGCTGTTGTTGTCAAAATTCGAAGGCCTCAGTTACCAAGAGATCGCGGACGTGATGGGGCTTAGTACCAAGGCCGTCAAATCGTTGCTCAGTCGGGCACGCGTCAATTTGAAGGAGATCCTCGAGCCCTACATGGCGCAGGGGACGGTTCCGGGGGAAGGCCCCGACAACAAACCCGACAACAAGCCCGACAACAAGCCCGACAACAAGCCCGACAACAAACCCGACCCAGGATCCCCGACGTGGGAGATCGGGCGTGCGAGCTCTCCGGAGGGGCCGTCATGAGCACGCTCAGCCCCCAGGAACGCTTTGGCGACGGCGACGACCTGGAAACGGCCGTCGATCCGGTCGACGAGCGGTTGGTCGCTTACCTCGATGGCGAGCTGGCAGGAGACGAACGCGCGACCCTGGAACAGCGCTTGGTCGACGAAGCCGGGCTCCGCCGCCGCTTACAAGAACTGCAAGGCGGCTGGGAGATGCTGGATGAGCTCCCGCAGGTGTCGCTCCAGGAAAACTTCACGCAGACGACATTGGAAATGGTTGCCTCCCGCACGCTGGAGGAACTCGAGAGGCGTTCGGCAAAGGATCGTTTGCGGAGCTTGATCCGCCCCCTGCTGATCCTCCTCGTCACCCTCGCCAGCATGGGGATCGGAGCCCTCTTCGTCCGCGTCAGTCGTCGGGCGGAGCTGCAACGCCAATTGAACGAATTGCCGATCGTCGAACACCTCGATGGCTACTTGCTGGTCGACGACCTCGATTGGCTCCGTTCGCTGGCCGACGATCCGCGTTGGCTGGAAACGATCAACGCCGCGGAAGCGGCCGACGTGTTTGGCCCGACCGGCCTGCCGCCGGCGGAATCGGCGTTGAAGCAGGCCGCGGGGACGGCCCGGGCCGAAGTCATCGCCCGCTTGCCGGCGGTGACCCGCGAACGGTTACAAGCCGACTGGAAGCGTTGGCAGCAATTGGAACCGGAACGCCGCCACGCCGTGCGGATGATCGCCCAGGAAGTGGCGAGCGACCCCCGTTCGGTCGACCTGCTCCGCACGATCGACGCCTACGCGCGGTGGCGGGAAACCTTGCCGCCCCAACTCCAAGATGGCTTGGCCAGCGAACAACCGCAGCGACGGCAGGAGGCCCTTGAAGCCGGCATCGAATATTCGCAGCAACAGTGGCGACGCGAATCGGGACGGCAACTCGCGGAGGAAGATGCCGAAGCGATCTATGCCGTAATGCGGACGGTCGCCCAAGGGTGGATCGAGCAACTCGACAGCTGGCAAGAGGTTCCCGGCACCGAGCGGTTCCTGACGCGGGTCGACGAACTTTCCCACAGCTACGCCGAAGAAGGTTTCGAAGACTTCGAAGCAGCCCTCCTCGATCTGATCTTCGTGCGGCTACCGCGGATCCGCGGCGTCATCGGCGAACGCAATTTGCCGCAACCCGAGGTAGGGCGTTTGTCGGCCGATGATATCTATCTGCTCGAAGCGGTCCTCTCCGACGCGACGCGGGAAACCTTGCTCGCCCTCGCCCCGACTTTCGATCTGCAGGAAGAGACCTTGAGTCGTTGGGTGCGGGAATCGGTCGAGCGGAAAACCGGGCGAGCGGGCGATCAGGAACAGGTCACCCGGCTGGAAAAACTCCAAGCCCTCGATCGGGAAGAACGCCTGGAAGTGGAACTCTCACCGCCCGACGAACTGTTCTGGAAACTCGAACGGGCTTACCAGCGCGATCGGTGGGGAGGCTGGCGTTGGCCGCGGCGAGGCCGCCCCGGCGGCGAGGGTTTCCGTCAAGGACCCTCCCGGCGCCGTCCGCCAGGTCCGCCACCCACCGGCAACCCGCCGCCCGGCAACCCGCCGCCGCCCGCGTCCAACTGACTAGGAGGCGTCGCCGCCCAATTGGATCAGCACGGAGGAAGCGTGGGGGAGGACATCGATCGACGCCCCCGATTCAAGCAACTGTTCGGTCTCCATCACCTGCATCACCGCTTCCAAGATTTCCGCATCCTGGCGGGCGATGGCGTTCAAGGCTTGGCCGACGGTTGCGGGCCGGGCGGCGGCCGCTTCGGCCATCTTTTGCGAGACTTTGTTGGCCGTCTCGCTGCGGATCAGGCCGACGCGATTCTCCCCGTCCTGCTTCATCGCGCTGGTCACTTGGACCAAACGCTTGACGACCTTATCGGTGATATTGAGGACCATTTGCTGGTCGGTGAAAAAGACCTTGCGGATGTAGACCGACCCGAGCCGGTAGCCCCACTTTTCCGACAGCGGCGAGACCGTCTGGCGGACCGTGCGGCTGAGGCTGTGGCGGTCTTCCAGCATCTTGTCCATCTCCAGGTTGCTGAGCGTGGAGATCGTGGAACTGGCCACGTTCGCTTGTAGCGAGCCTTCCGGATTCGTGTTGATGAAAAGGTAAGCGACCGGATCGTTCACCTGCATCTCGTACCAGATGCCGACGCCCATCGGCGTCCCTTCTTCCGAATTGACCATCTGGCCGCGGAGGTAATGCTGGCGCATTGCCGTACTGACCAGATGGCGTTTGCCGAACAGCGGAATCAGCAAAGCGCGGGGCCCGAATTTGGCGACCGGGAATTGCAGGCCCGGTTCGTCGAGCACCCCCAGCACTTTCCCGAAGAGGGTGAAGACTTGGGATTGACGTTCCTGGACGACCGCGTAGAGCCCGAGGGCGCGTCCCAGTCCCAACACGACGGGGATCAGGATCAGCCCAGCGAAGGCGGGCAGGAGGTACGAAAAGATCTGCATCGGAAGGACCTTACGGAGGGCGGGCTATTCGGCGTTGCGGACGACACGGCGAGCGCGTTTCAGCAGGGGGACGCGCATGTTGCGGACGTAAACCTGGAGCGATGCGGCGCCCCCTTCCGCTTTGATCTGTTCCAGGGTCGAAGCCAATTCCTCAAGCGGCGCGACCTCGGCCTGGGCATTGTTGGCGGCGATCTCGACGGCCCGTTTGCTCATCGTGATCTGCTGCTCCGCATCGGCCCGCGCCGTGCTCAGATCGGCCGCCACCTGGTTCCGCGTGCTGTTGATCGCCGACAACGCCCGGTCGACTTCAGCCGGCGGATCGATGGTGGTGATCAGGGCGGCGTCGAGCTCGACGCCGTATCGCGAAGGGGTCGAAGCACACTGCTGTTCCATGTACGAATTCAGCATCGGCAAATTCTTGCGGAGGTCGTTGATCGAGACGCCTTCGGACAAGTCGACGGAGGTTTCACTGGGCGCCCCGTCGACCTCGGATTCCGCCAACAGGCTTTGCCCTTTGGGATCGACGAAGGTAGCGATCCGTTCCCGCAGCACGGAGATGAAGTAGCCCATCACGTGTTCCAAGGGGCTCTCGACCCCGAACAGGTAGGCGTACAGATGGTTCTCGCTGACACGAAAGCGGAGCTGGCCGTTGACGCCGGTGGTCAAGTTGTCCTTGGTGACCGCTTCGATCGTGGTTTGGTGTTTGGTCGGGTCCCAGACCAGATCGACCGCCTGCGTCGCCACGCTGACTTTATGGATCTGCTGCCAGGGCCACTTGAAATAGGGACCTCCGGGGCCGATCACGCGGACCGTCGGGTACTGGTACCGTTCCCGTTCGTCCTCGCTCAGTTCTGGATCCGAGGGCTCCTGGAAGCCCGCTTCGCTGAGCCGTTCGGCCCGTCCAAAGGAGGAGAGGACGGCACGCTGATCGGGGCGGACGATGTAAAACCCGCTGATCAGGACGCGGAACAGGGCGTACACCAGCAGTCCGGCGAGGAAGGCGAAGAAGTAGGTGAACATCAAGGGTTTCCTGGTTGGCGTGACCGATGGGAGCCTGCTGGATCAGGCCGGCTCCGCAGCCCCAAGGGGCGCAGTGGCAGGAAAAGATAGGTCCCTCCGAGCCTCCCGTCAAAAAACGGCTGCCCTTCAGGGACTGGGGGGCGCACCGTAGCGACCGGCGCCGAGGAGGAACTCGGCGTCGGCAAAGGCGGGATCGTTCCAGCGGAGGCAGAGGATCCGTTCGCCTTGGAGATCGGCGATCGCCTCGTCGTGCCGCGCACGGATCCGCTGCTCGGCTTGCCCGACCTGGCGGTTCCGCTGCACCCAGGTCAGCAGCACCATCGCAAACAGGGCGGTCGGCAGCAGGGATAGCAGGAGGCCGGTGAACAGCATCGCCGCTTCGGGGCGGGGAAAGCCTTCCAGCGTGCCTTGGTTTCGCAGCGTCTCGTAGCTGGCCGCCAGGTAGCCCCGATAGAGGGCGACGATCGGTCCGGCCAGCAGCCCCCAAAAGAGCAGCGAGCCGATCAAGCCGGCGACCAGGGCGACC
>CAYNVI010000264.1:0-6748 GCA_964400585.1 uncultured Pirellulaceae bacterium
GTGATTTTCATTCATTAGGAAAAAATGATTTTGAAGTAAAAAAAGCAAAAGGGATTGGTGGCGCCCCCCGAGAAATAGAGCATCGCGGTGAGCGTGCCCAGGTCGAGCAGCATCAGGGCGGCGGCGATCAAGCTGTCCCGCCCATCGCCGTCGGAACGGTCGCCCCGGCCCGCCGCCGGCAAATCGATCGGCCACAGCCAAAACATGTAGGCGATATTGGTCGCGGTCGTCAGGCCGATCAGGGCAAACAGCGGAGGCCCCGGCAGCTCCATCCCCAAACCCCACGCCGCGACCGCGATCGTGATCAGTTGCCCCAAGACCGCGATCCAACGCAACTGCAGCAGCCAAGCGGAGGTACCGAGGCGGGCCGGAAAGATCATCGACCAGGGGAGGCGGGCGGTCGGCATGCGTGACGGTCGCTTTCAGGCAGGACGCAAGGGCTTGCCAAGCATATGTGCTTGCCTAGAAAAAGGGCTTGCCAACTACCGAAGGCTTGCCAGCCGCCACGTGCCAACCGCCAAGCTGCTCGGGGGCGAGGGTCAACCGACTTCGCGTCGGGCCAGTTCGTCCCGCAGTTCGGCCGCCAGTTCGTACTTCTCGTTCTCGACCGCTTCTTCCAGACGTTCCTTGAGGGTTCGTCCGACCGCGTACTCACGCCGCATCGATTCGCGCAGTTCGGTCAAGCGGACGACCAGTTCGTCGCTCTCATAGTGCTCTTCGACTTCGTGATCGATGAAGACGTGGTGGATCGCTTCCAGGCCGGCATTGATCGCTTGGACCGCTTCTTCCGCGCCGTTCTCTTCCAGTTCGGCCAGCGATTCGGCCTGCGTGCGATGGAACAGGACGAAGGGGCGATACTGTTCGTGGGAGGTGGTCCATTCCTCATCGGGCGAGCTTTTCGAGCTAAGGTCCATCAACGCCAGCGTGTGGTCGGCATCCATCACCGCCCGGCGGTAATACTGCAGCCGCAACCAGCAGATGCGACGATGGTAGAACTGCATGAACTCGCGGTCGACTTCGTTGCATTCGGACTCGGTCAGCGTGATCGTGTCCTCTTCCAGATCCCGATTGGTAAGGTACTCGAGATACGACTCAAAACCTTCGGGCTGTGATCCGTCGGGGCGGCCGGTGGTCTCCATCTGCAGCACCCCCATGTCGACGCGCATCTGGACCACATCTCGGCCATCCTTGCCTTTGACCATCCGGACGCTGAGTGTCGCCGGGTCAAATTTCCAGGTCCCCAAAAGGTGGTCGATGTGTTGGGCGCGCTTCATGGATTCGATTAGCTGAAAGGTGATCGGACGACCTCGCATCCCCGCGGGGGAGTTGGGGGGAGACGCGACGGCCGGGCATCTGTAGTCGAAGCTATCCCCAGTAGAACACCGGACTGCAATTGCTCCGGGGCGCTCGCCGAGAAGTTTCGCGACGCTCGCCATGATCGGCCGCCGCCGCCGAAGGCGTCAACCGGGGCGCGGCGGGCTCGGCCGGCCCGCGCGGCGGGGGAAGAAGGGAGCTCGCGGAGTCGCTGCCCGAGCCGTTTCTCGGCTTGCTGACAAACCCTAGTCCCAGGAGGGTTTGCGACGGAGCCGTTTCTTTTCGCTGACCTGTTGCTTTTTCTCCAGCCGCCGCCGTTCGCTCCCTTTGGTCGGTTTGGTTTTCTTTCGCTTCTTGGGGGGGCTCTGGCATTCCATCAGCAAGCCACGCAGTTTTTTGCGGCAATCCTCGCGATTCTTCTGCTGATCACGGTGCCGCTCGCTACTCAGGACCAGCTCGCCACGGACATTGACCCGCCCGCCATGACGAGCTAGCAAACGTTGCCGCCAGCCGGGGTCGAGCAGCGGCTGGTCGCGGACCTGCCAGCGGAGCGTTACCTTGGAGTTGACTTTGTTCACATTCTGCCCGCCGGGACCACTGCTGCGGGACGCCGTTACTTCTAATTGAGAAGCTGGTATGGTGAGTCGTCGATTCACGGTTAGATCGTTCATGGGGCCTGTCGCGGGAGCGTGCGGGCGGGCGGCAATGGGCGGGTTGCTGGTGGCGGCGGGCTGGCTGGTCGGGCCGTCGCTCTCCCGACCATTGTCGGCTCAGGAGGGTTCGCTGCAATCACTGGGAACCCGCACGCAAGGAATCGATTGGCCGCGGTTCCTGGGGCCGACCTACGATGGCAAATCGCCGGAGACGGGGATCCGAACCGACTGGTCGGACGGCAAACTGCCGGTGCGATGGTCACGGCCGCTCGGGACGAGTTACGGGATCGGCAGTGTCGCCGCCGGCCGCTACCTGCAGTTCGATCGCGTCGGCAATGCGGAACGGCTGACGTGCTACCAGGCCGAAACGGGCGAACCGCTTTGGTCCGACGAGCAACCGGTCTTCTACCAGGACATGTACGGCTACAACAATGGGCCCCGCAGCAGTCCTACGATCGTCGACGGGGAAGTCTACACGATGGGGGTCGCCGGGCGGTTGACCAGTCGGCGGCTGCGCGACGGCCGGCTGAATTGGACGGTGGATACGACCGAGCAGTACGGCGTGATCCAGAATTTCTTCGGCGTCGGTTGTTCCCCCCTGGTCTGGGAAGATTTGGTGATCGTGATGGTCGGCGGCAGCCCGCCGGAAGATCAGGCGATCGGTCTGGGACGCCTCGACCGGGTTTCCCCCAACGGCTCGGGGCTGGTCGCGTTCGATCGGGCGACGGGCAAGGAACGCTGGCGGGTCGGCAAGCAACTGGCTAGCTACAGCAGCCCGCGGCCGGCGATGCTGGACGGACAGCCTGCGATCTTGATCTTCGCCCGCGGCGGTTTGCTGGCAGTCGATCCGCGGGAGGGACGCGAACTTTGGACCTATCCCTGGCGAGCTGACCGGTTGGAAAGCGTCAATGCCGCGGTGCCTTTGGTGGCGGGCGACAAGGTGCTGATCTCCGAGTGCTACGACATCGGCAGCTCGCTGCTGAAGATGGGCCGCGATGACTACGAACTGCTCCGCCGCGATCCCGAAAATCGCCGGCAGCAATCGTTGCGGGCGCACTGGGCGACCCCGATCGCGGTGGACGGCTACGTGTATGGCTGTAGCGGACGCAACGCTCCCGACAGTGACCTGCGTTGCCTCGACCTCGCTAGCGGCGAGGTCGCTTGGGAGGATCGCCGGCGGACGCGGACCTCCCTGCTGTTCGTCGACGGCCACTTCGTGGTCCTGGAGGAAGGCGGACTGATGCAGTTGATCCAGGCCACGCCCACGGGGCTGGAGGTGGTCACCGAGATCGATCTCGGCCAGCCCGCGGCCGATCGACCGGCCCTGCAACCGCCGCTCTGGGCCGCTCCCATCCTGTCACACGGCTTAATGTACGTGCGCGGGGAAAACGCGGTGGTCTGCTTTGAACTAATCCCCGAATGAAACCGGTTGATCGGTCGCGCAACGAGCACGGGGCGTGAGGACCTCCGGGGATGGGCTGCGCTTTTAAGCTGGGCCCCGCTTGCGTTACCGCTTCCGCGCGTTCGCGCCCGGCGATGCGTTGCTCTCCTGGTCCTCGTTGCGATGGCGGCGGTGCAGGTAGAGCTTGATCGGGACTTCGCCAAAGGAGAGATGATCGCGGAGGATCCCCAGCAGGTAGCGGCGATAGTCGTTCCCGAAGGCGTTGGGGTCGTTGCACATCAGGACGATCGTCGGCGGTTCGGTCGAAACCTGGGTCGCGTAGTAGATCTTCGGACGCTTGCCCTGATGCATCGGCGGGGCATGGCGTTCGATCGCCGCCTGGATCAAACGGTTGAGCTGGCCGGTCGAAACCCGCGTGCGGGCTTGCTTGAAGAGCATCGTGGCGTGATTCAGCAAGGCCTTGACGTTCTTGCCAGTTTCTCCCGTGATGAACGCGATCGGCGCGAAGGCGAGCGTGGGGAACTGACTGCGGAGATAGCGCACCCAGCGATCGGTCGTCACGGCGCCGTGCAGCTTGTCCCATTTGTTGATGACGAACACGACCGGTTTGTGGTGTTCGATGACGTAGCCGACCAGTTGTTTGTCGACCTTACTGATTTTTTCCGCGGCGTCGAAAAACATCAGCACGACATCGGCCCGCCGCACCGAGCGTTGGGCCCGGTGCGTGCCGTAGAATTCGAGGTCGGTGCGAACGCTCTTGCGCTTCCGCAGCCCAGGCGTATCGATCGCCAGGAACCGTTGGCCATCGAGATCGAATTGGACGTCGACGCTGTCGCGGGTCGTGCCGGCGACCTCGCTGACGATCATCCGCTCGGCTTTCGCCAGGGTGTTCACGAAGGTGCTCTTGCCGACGTTGCGTCGTCCCACGATGGCGATCTTCATCTGCGGGAGCTGCTCGGGTTCGGTCCCGGACCCTGCGGGCAAGCGATCGAGGATGCAATCCAGCAAGTCTTCGCGTTGGCGGTTTTGTTGCGTGCTGATGCAGATCATGTGGCCTCGCCCCAGCCGCGTGAATTCGGCCGCCTGGTCATCCATGTTCTGGTTGTCGGCTTTATTGACGACCAGGATCACGGGACGATCGAGGCTGCGGAGCCGTTCGCCAACTTCCAGGTCGAGCGGCGCCAGGCCGGCGCGGATGTCGACGACGAACAGGATCACATCGGCCGATTCGATCGCCACATCGATCTGCCGGCGGACGTCGGCGGTCAGGTCATCGGGGTCTTCGATCCCCATCCCCCCCGTATCGACCAACTCGAAGAATCGATCTTCGTGTTCGATCAGGGTCAGCATCCGGTCCCGCGTCACCCCGGCGAAATCGTCGACGATCGCTAACCGCCGATGCGCCAACCAATTGAAGAGGCTGCTCTTGCCCACGTTGGGGCGACCGACGATAACAACTTGAGGGACGGCCATGAGCGTCACTGGGGGCAGGACAGAGAAGGATAAAAGGGACGGTCGTGGGGACCGCCGACCGGCAAACCGTGTTTGCTCCAGGCTCGGCGATTGCGCACCTCGCGATGCGGCGGACCTCGCGAGGACGCGAGCTCGCTCTGCAGGGGCGTCGCCCGCCGGCGGAAGGGATTCGCCCGCCGGCGAAAGGGATCCCCGCTAGTCTACGTGGCCGACCGGCGAACGGACAGGTGACCCGGGGCGGGAATTCGCTCGTCGGTCGGCGGCTAGGACTTGCCAAGCGGGGCAGGGCGGGACCACGATACAGACCCTGTTCCTTTCTGCTCCCCACGGTGGCCATGTCCGACGCCGACCCCCTCACACGCGACGAACTGGCCGCCGGTCTCGGCTCCTGGCTGCGGCATTTGCAGCGGAGTGGCGTGAGCCATCTACCGCGCGGCGAGGCGGCGCGGGCCGAAGCCTGGTGGGCTGCGGCCGTGGCTGCCCCCCCGAGCTCGGCGAGCCAACCCGCAACCGCAGCGGGCGCTTCGCCGTCGGCTCCCCCCGCGCCGGCGGAGACTGCTCCCGCCGAGTCGGCGCCACAGCCGCCCGGCTCCGCTCCAGCCGTGCCCCCGGCAGCCCCCCCCCGCTCAGCCGACGCCCCGCCCCCGGCGAGCGGGCTGCCAGTGGCGGAACGCCAACAGCAACTGGATCAACTTGCCCAACAGGTCGCGACCTGCACGCGCTGTGAAACGCTGGCGTGCACCCGCACGCAAACGGTGTTCGGGGAAGGCAATCCGCAGGCGCGCGTCTGCTTTTTCGGGGAAGCTCCCGGTGCCGATGAAGACCGCGCGGGGCGTCCTTTCGTGGGCCGGGCCGGCCAGCTGCTCACCAAAATGATCGAAGCCTGCCAGTTCGCCCGCGAAGAGGTCTACATCCTCAACACGGTCAAGTGCCGCCCGCCCAACAACCGCAATCCGGAGCCCGCAGAGATCGCGCATTGTCGTCCCTACTTCGAGACCCAGTTCGAATTGATCGAGCCCGCCTACATCGTCTGCCTGGGGTTGGTGGCCGCCCAGTCGTTGCTGGAAACGAAGCTGTCGGTGGGCAAATTGCGGGGACGTTTCCACGCCTATCGCAACAGCAAAGTGCTGGTCACCTACCATCCTTCTTACCTGCTCCGAAATCCCTCGGCCAAACGGATGGCGTGGGAGGACTTGAAGCGGATGATGGCCGATATGGGCGTCCAGCTGTAGCGACCAGCCTGGAGAGTCGCCTGCCGCGGTGCGGGTCTCGCAGTGTCGTGGCTCGATCGTCGCGCAGCGGGAGGGCGTGGGCAGTGCCGCGCGGCTGCCGATTTCCTTTTGTGCTAAAATCCATGCGCTGCCGATCCGCGGCGAAGGGGTCGGCCCCGCCGCCGACGCCGATTCCTCCCCCTGAGGCGTCCGCCCCGCGCGTCCTTTGCGGCCGCTCGCGCGCTTCCGCCCGGGCCGGCTTCCCTCCCTCAGGCCCCTCCCAGGTTGCGGTTGAACATGTGCTCGCTTCTGTCTCCCCGCTGGCGTGGGTTGGTTCTTGGATGCTGCCTCTGGGGCTTCTTCGTGACAGCTCCGCTGGGGCACGCCCAGCCGCCGACACCTGCGCGCTCTGCGGCGGGGCGGCTCGCCGACCGCTACCTGCAAATCTTGTTGCGGCGGCCTGGTCTGGGAACCGCCTTGGATAAGGTCTATCAACACCACGACGCCGCCGACACGTTGAGCGATTTGCTGCAGCGGTTGGAGGGTGAACAGGCGCCCGATGATGAGGACGGCAGTCGCGCCTTCGTGGCGGGATTGCTGCATCTTAAAGCGGGCGAGGCGAAGAAGGCGGTGATCGCGCTCCGCCGCGCCGAAGCAAAACGGCCCGACGATGCGATGGTTTCGTTCCGGCTGGG
>CAYNVI010000265.1:0-6738 GCA_964400585.1 uncultured Pirellulaceae bacterium
CCTACCGCCGCCAGTTCCTCGCCTGGTTCGCCCAGCAGCCGCCCGGCCAGTTGGAGCGGCTGGAGAAGCTGGAACAGTTGCGGGCGCTGGAAGCGGGCCAGGAGATCGTCGTCGGACGGGTCGATCGCGCCGTCCCGGGGATCGACACGCAAGCCGATTTTGAAGCCTTTTGTCAACGGCTGGAAAGACGCGGCGACAAACCGGGCTGATCCGGTGAGGACCAGCCCTTCCGTGATGGCGATGCTGCGGTATGATCGGGCTCCATGACAAAGCACATTTTTGTAACCGGTGGTGTGGTCAGTTCTCTGGGAAAGGGGCTGACCAGTGCGTCCATGGGAATGCTGCTCGAGCAGCGGGGCCTGCGGGTCCGCATGCAGAAACTGGATCCGTACATCAACGTCGATCCGGGAACGATGAGCCCCTACCAGCACGGCGAGGTGTACGTGCTGGACGACGGCTCGGAAACCGACCTCGATCTGGGGCACTACGAGCGTTTCACCAGCGGACCGCTGACCCGCGATTCCAATTACACGACCGGGCAGATCTACCAGTCGGTGATTGAAAAGGAACGCCGCGGGCACTTCTTGGGGAAGACCGTCCAGGTGATCCCGCACATCACCAACGAGATCAAGTCGGTGATTCGGAAGCTGGGAGGGAGCGACGTCGACGTGGTGATCACCGAGATCGGAGGGACGGTCGGCGACATCGAAAGCCTCCCGTTTCTCGAGGCGATCCGCCAGTTTTCGCTGGATGTGGGGCGTGAGAATTGCCTCTACATGCACCTCACGCTGGTCCCCTACCTGAAGGCGGCCGACGAGTTGAAGACCAAGCCGACGCAGCACTCGGTCGGCCAGCTCCGCGAAATCGGGATCCAGCCCGACATCCTCGTCTGCCGCAGCGAGCGGACGATCGCACGGGAAGATCGGGAAAAAATTGCCCTCTTCTGCAATGTGCCGATCGAAGCGGTGATCGAGGAAAAGGACAAGGATTTTTCGATCTACGAGGTGCCGCTCTCGCTGGTCGAAAACCAGTTGGACGAATTGGTGATCCGCCGCTTGGGGTTGTCGGCGAACCAGCTGGACATCCGCCCTTGGAACGACCTGCTGCATCGGTTGCGGAATCCGCACCACGAGATTTCGATCGCCGTGGTCGGGAAGTACGCCGAGCACCGCGACGCCTACAAATCGATCTATGAGGCGATCGACCACGCCGGGATCGCTCACCAGACGCAGATCCGCATCGGCCGGATTCAAAGCAGCGAGATCGAACGCGAGGGGGCGGAACGGCTGCTCAGCGGCTATGACGGGATCTTGGTCCCGGGCGGATTCGGCGAACGGGGGATCGAAGGCAAAGTGCGGGCGGTCCAGTTTGCCCGCGAGCGGGGGGTGCCCTTTTTGGGCATTTGCCTGGGCATGCAGTGCGCGGTGATCGAATATGGCCGCCACGTGCTGGGGCTGGAGGGGGCTCATTCCACCGAGTTCGACAAAGACAGCGGGCATCCGGTGATCTGCTTGCTCGATGAGCAGCGGAACGTCACGCAGATGGGAGGGACGATGCGGTTGGGCAGTCAGCCCGCCAAACTGTTGCCCGGCAGCCACTCGGCCCAAGCCTACGGCAGCGAGCTGGTCGACGAGCGGCATCGGCACCGCTATGAATTCAACAACCATTACCGCGAATCGTATCGAGCGGCGGGCATGGAGTTCGCCGGCACGAGTCCGGATGAGCAATTGGTGGAGATTGTCGAGGTCGCCGAACATCCCTGGTTTGTCGCCGTCCAGTTCCATCCCGAGTTCAAGAGCCAGCCGCTGAAGGCCCATCCGCTGTTTGCCGGGTTTGTCGGCAGCGCGATCGGGCGCCATAATCGCATGACGAAGCGTGAGCCGGACGAGGCGGCCACTGCGGAAGGCATGTCCTCCGACGCCACGCCACAACCCTAAGCGGCGAACGCCGAGCCCGACGCGGGCCGGGCGCCGTCCCCTGATTCCAGCCTTAAAAGGTTCCAGCCACCATGTCCGAAGGAAACGAAGAACCGAAGATCATCGTCGACGAGGATTGGAAAACGCAGGTGGAGCGGGAGAAGGCCGAAGCCGCCGCCAAGCAGCAAGCTGCCGCGAGCGAGGCCGAAGCGGCGGCGCCGGAAGCCGCTGGCGATGCCAGCGAACCGGCCGGGGCCGCCGAATCGTCCGGAACCGCGCAAGCTGCCGAGTCCGTTCCGCCGAGCGAGGCCGCCCCACAGAGTGCTCCGCCGAGCGAGGCCGGCGAAGCGGGGGAGGCAGGCGGACGCGAGTTGCCCGAGGCTTCGATCTCCTCGATGGTCACCCTGTTTTTCACGCAGGCGATGATGATGCTGGGGCAGTTCCCCGACCCGTCGGGTGGGAAGCCCCAGATCGACAAGCCGGTTGCCAAGCACTACATCGACACGTTGGAGGTGTTGCAGGAAAAGACCCAGGGCAACTTGACCGAGGAGGAAGAGAAGATGCTGAACGAAGCGGTGCACGCCGTGCGGATGGCCTTTTTGGCAAGCTAGGCTCCTCCCGGAAACGAGCCCTTCACCCTGGCCTGATGTACAACGGCGAGCAAAACCGATCCTGCTACGGAAAGCATTTCATCAGCCCCCCCTGACCCTCGGCCCGATTGCCCGCGACGCACGTTTTTGCGGGTGGAACGCAAAGAAACGCGAGCAATTCGGGGAGAGGGACCTGAACACCTTTTGCTGAAAGACCCCGGTATGGCCAAGGCCCCCAAGACGGCAATTTCCCCGACGCGACAAGCCGATTATCCCGAGTGGTACCAGCAGGTGATCAAGGCGGCTGACCTGGCCGAAGCGTCGCCGGTTCGCGGCTGCATGGTGATCAAACCTTGGGGGTATCAGATCTGGGAAAACATGCAGCGGGCGTTGGACGACATGTTCAAGGCGACGGGGCATCAGAACGCCTATTTCCCGCTGTTCATTCCGATGAGCTACTTGGAGAAGGAAGCCGAGCACGTCGAAGGCTTCGCCAAGGAATGCGCGGTAGTGACGCACCATCGTCTCGAACCGGATCCCGAGGGAGGCCTCCGCCCGGCTGGTCCGCTGGAAGAGCCGTTGATCGTGCGGCCGACCAGTGAAACGATCATCGGGGCGACCTACGCCAAGTGGGTCCAGAGTTATCGTGACCTGCCGATCCTGATCAATCAGTGGGCCAATGTCGTGCGCTGGGAACTGCGGACGCGGATGTTCTTGCGGACGGCAGAGTTCCTCTGGCAGGAAGGGCACACGGTCCACGCGACGGAACAGGAAGCGGTGGAGGAGACCCAGCGGATGATCGACGTCTATGCGGACTTCGCCGAGAACTGGATGGCGATGCCGGTGATTCGTGGATCCAAGACGCCTGCCGAGCGGTTTCCGGGGGCGGTCGAGACGTTGTCGATCGAAGCGATGATGCAAGATCGCAAGGCGTTGCAAGCAGGCACGAGTCATTTCTTGGGACAGAATTTTTCGCGTGCCCAGGAGATCCAATTCCAGAATCCCGCAGGCGAGATCGAATTCGCGTGGACGACCAGCTGGGGAGTCTCGACCCGTTTGGTCGGCGCCCTGATCATGACGCACAGCGATGACGACGGGCTGGTGTTGCCGCCTCGGTTGGCGCCGGCGCATGTGGTGATCTTGCCGATCTACCGCGACGACCAGCAGCGGACCGCGGTGTTGGAATACGTCGAATCGTTGCGGGAAGCCTTGAGTGCGCAGCAGTACGCCGGCGCGCCGGTCCGGGTGATCGTCGATGATCGCGACATCCGCGGCGGCGAGAAGAAGTGGCACCATATCAAGCGGGGCGTGCCGCTGCGCGTGGAGATCGGACCGAAGGACTTGGAAAAGCAGGGGGCCTTCGTGGGGCGGCGCGATACCGGCAAGTCGATGCCGATGGAGCGAGAGGCGTTGGTGCAAGCGGTTCCCGGGCTGCTGCAAGAGATCCAGCAAGGCCTGTTCGATCGCGCCCTGGCGATGCGGGAAGCGCATAGCTGCGAGATCGATAACGAAGCCGACTTCCGCGCTTATTTCACTCCGGAGAACCCGGACGAGCCCGAACTGCACGGTGGTTTCGCTTCCTGCCACTTTGCCGACGAGCGGGATCTGGAGGCATTGTTGAAGGAGTTGAAGGTGACGGTGCGTTGCGTGCCGCAAGCCGATGGCGCGCGGGCGGGGACCTGTTTTTTGACCGGCAAGCCGGCCGCCCAACGGGCGATTTTCGCCAAGGCGTATTAGGCGCTGTCCGAACACCGCCCCTCATCCTCTCCTTCTCCCCCGCGATCCGCTGCGCGGCGGGGGAGAAGGGAGATCGCGGAGTCGCTGCGCGACCCGTTTTTCCGTTTTCTGACAAAGCCTAGACATGGCCCTCCAGCACGCCTTCGAGATCCTGACCGCCGACGTGCCCGCCGAGTTGCCGGCGGTGGCCTGCTTATTCGGCAGCGATGCCACGCTGCGGACGTGGTGTCGGACGCGACTGGTTGGGGAAGGGGACGCGACTGAAGTCGAAGGGGAGACCGTGCAGTGGGCCGATCTTCGCGATGAGCTCTCCACCGCCTCGCTGTTTTCGATGGGGCAGCGCCGGACGCTGATCGTGCGCGATGGCGACGCGTTATTAAAGCGTTATCGAGCGGAGGTCGAACGGTATGTCGCTCAACCGGGGTCGGCCGGACGGCTGATCATGGAGCTCGAATCGCTCCCTGCGAACACGCGGATCTACAAGGCGGTCAAACAGGATTTCCTGCTGGTCGAATGCCGCGCACCGCAAGTCAAGTCGGGACGTTCCTCGCGGCCGGATCTGTTGAAGCTGCGGGCTTTTCTGACCGATTTCCTTGCTCCGCGGCACCAGTGCAGATTGTCGCGGGCGGCGGCCGATCTGTTGGTGGCGTGGGTAGGGGACGACATCGGGATGCTCGATACCGAGCTGGCCAAGCTGGCGATCCATTTGCCGGTCGGCGAAGAGGTGACCGACGCGTTGGTCCATGAAGTGGTGCAGGGTTGGCGAGGAAAAACGACGTGGGAGATCATCGACGCGGCGGCGTCGGGAGATGCGGCGGAAGCGTTACGGCATCTCGATCGTCTGATGACCAGCGGCGAGCGTCCGATCGCGTTACTGCCGCAGTTGGCCTGGTCGCTGCGCCGGCTGGGGATGGCGACCGCCGCGGTCGAAGCGGCCGAGATGCGAGGCCGCCGTCCGCAGCTGAAGGACGCGTTGCAGACGGCCGGGTTTCGCGGTCGCCCGCAGGATCTGCAGCGGGCCGAGACGCAGCTCCGACAGCTCGGCCGCCAGCGGGCTCGGCAGATCCTTCCCTGGCTGTTGGAAGCCGATCTGAAACTGAAGGGGAGCCACAGCAGCGAGGGCCGCGATCGCTGGGTGCTGGAGGAACTTTTCTTGAAGCTGGCCAAGTTGCCGCCCGAGTCGACCTCCAGCTAGCGGATGCGACCGCGGGGGCGTCCGGCGGTCTCCTTGACCGGTTGGAAGCCGCGGATCCGGGCGCGGGGGGCGAGCCCTTGGACGTCGATCGGTGTTTCCAGCGTGTCGACGCCGACGTTGCCCGCTTGATCGCTCGCTTCGATCCGCAGATAGATCTGCCGCGGCAATTGCGGGTCGGCTGGCCAGAGGTATTGCCCGTCGTTGGGGAGCCCGGTGGCGATCGTCGTCCAGGGACCGTCGAGCGATTCGGCAAAGGCCAGCCGGATCGGCCGACTGGCGAGGCTTTCGGTTTCGTCGTAGCAATCGTATTCGATGACGAGCTGGCCGGTCTGTTCCCCTTCCCCGTAGCGGGCGCCCGTGATCCGCGGCTGCGGGGCGACGGTGTCGATCAACACATAGATGTCGGCGGGGTCGCCCGGCATCGGTCGGGGGCTGGTCAGCCCATTGCCGCCGACGACGACCATCCGAAAGCCGTAGAGGCCGTCGTGGGACGTCATGATGTCGAAGGGGCTTTGCTTGTCGGGATCCTTGTCCCAGTACTTCCAAGTGGCGCCGCCATCTTTGGTGCACCAGAGTTCGATCGCGTCGGTCCCTTGGCTGCCGACCGCGTCGATCTCGTAATCGAGGCTGAAGGTGCGGCTATCGCTGCGGCGGACCAGCGATCCCGCCGGCAAGTCATCCACTCCGTAGCCCGGCGAAGCCTGCCCGGCGGCAGGAGCCGCGGAGGCGGGGCGGCTGGGTGTCTGCGGGGGCACGTCGGTGCGGCCCTCGGCGGACGGTGCTGCGGCCGCTTCGCCAGGACGCGACGGTTGGGGTTGAGGCGCGGGGACCTGTTCGATCGGCAAGGGACGGACCGCGTTTTCGATCGTGCGCCGCGGCGGGGCGGTTGGCGGACCGGCGTTCGGCGCGGCCGCAGGGGCCGGGGCCGGGGCCGCAGGCTGGGCGGTCGCCGGGGCCGAGCCGGCCGAAGACGAGGGGGCTGGAAAGCGGCCATCCTGAGGATCCGGCCGCGCGCCCTCGGCGGTCGTGCCCGGCGGTTGGCCAGGGGCTCCCTCGACGCGGGCGCCGCGGGGGTCGCTGAGATCGAGCCCTCGCAGCTGGTTGGAGGCAAAGCGGTCCGCCGCATAACGCGATTCCGGCAGGGCGGTCGGCGATGGCGGGGCGGGACGCTCCGCGGCGACCGCCGGCTGATCAGCCGCGTGTTGCCGGGGCGCGTGTTGCTGGGGCGCGTACTGTTCGGGCCAGGCGCCGGCGGGTGGCCAGCTTCCCGGACGGCGGGCGGCGGGGGGGGGGGCCGGGG
>CAYNVI010000266.1:0-4365 GCA_964400585.1 uncultured Pirellulaceae bacterium
TGCGGAGACTACCTGCTCGATCGTGGGATGCTCGACCATCCGATGCCGGCTGAGCGATCGGCGGCGAGCGGAACGCCGAGCGAGTCGGGAACGCCGATGTCGCCCCCTCCCTGCGAGGGTCCCTCCTGCCGACAAATGCCGCTCGCTCCCACCGCGCCGGCACCTGCCTCGCCCTCCGCACCGGAACTGGAGCGATGGTGTGTGACGGCGGTCTCGGGAATGCTTGGTGACGCGCCGGTGGTCGGCTGCTGGGAAAAATCCGGAATCGTCCTGCCGGCCGCTCCGGTCGCTCGTATCGATCGTCCCCCGCAGGCATAGCGATCTCTCCGGATCTTGATCGCTATCGCGTCGCGGCCGCTTCGTCCTCTTTGGGGAGGGCGGTGAGGCATCACGCCAGGTGCGTCGGGGGGCGATCGTAGAGCAAGCGGCCGCCATGGCCCCGGTTTCTCCTCCGATTCGCATTTTCGCCCGCGATCATCCGACCGGAAACGCCCTCCTCGATCGAGGGAGGGTGTGATCGCCTCTGCGTGGAAGCGCGACCTGTTTGTCGCTGCATCCTCTTTCGGTTCCGAGTCGCCCTCTTCTTCCTCCAGGCACCTATGTCTTCTCCCGCATCGCCGGAAGTCCCGCCGGGACCGCCGCGCAAAAAGTACGTGCGTGCGGTCAGCTCCCGACTCCGCAAACTGCTCCTTGTCGTCTTCGCGTTGGTCGCATTGTTGGCTGCCAATTCGGGTTATCTCGTCAGCATCACCGTGATGGAATGGCTGCACGACGAAGTCTACCAGAACTTTTTCTACCAATGCATGTTCCTGGGCCATTTGGTGCTGGGACTGTTGTTGATCGTTCCGTTGATCGTGTTCGGGACGCTGCATATGTTGGCGGCCCGAAACCGTCGCAATCGCCGGGCGGTGCGTGTCGGCTATGTGCTGTTCGCCGTTTCGATTTTGGTATTGGTCAGCGGCCTGCTGTTGATGCGGATTGGATCGTTCGACCTCAAGCAACCGCAGCTCCGCACGCTGGTTTACTGGGGGCACGTGATCGCCCCCTTGGCGGCGGCCTGGCTGTATTGGTTACACCGTCTGACCGGCCCGCGGATCAAATGGCGGGTGGGCGGAACGTTTGCCGCGGTGGCCGGTGTCGCCGTGGTTTCGATGGTCTGGCTGCATTCGGGGGATCCGCGAAATTGGAACACGGTCGGACCCGAGTCAGGGGCGCAGTACTTCGAGCCCTCGTTGGCGAGGACCGCCTCGGGTGACTTTATCCCCGCCGAATCGATGATGAACGACCAGTACTGCTTGAAGTGCCACGCCGACGTGCATGCCGCGTGGAGCGACAGCGTCCACCGTTTCAGCTCCTTCAACAATCCGCCCTACCTGGCGAGCGTGCATCAGACACGTCAGGTTTCGATGGAGCGAGACGGATCGGTGCAGGCATCGCGGTGGTGCGCCGGTTGCCACGATCCGGTTCCCTTTTTTAGCGGAGCCTTTGACGACCCCCAGTTCGACATGGTCAATCATGCGACGTCTCAGGCCGGGATCACCTGCACGGTTTGCCATGCGATCACCAACATCAACAGCACCAAAGGGAATGCCGATTACACGATCGAAGAACCCTTGCATTATCCCTTTGCCTACAGCGACAACCATGTTCTGCAGTGGATCAACAACCAACTGGTCAAAGCAAAACCGTCGTTCCACAAAAAGACTTTCTTAAAGCCACTGCATCAGACGGCGGAGTTTTGTTCGAGTTGCCACAAGGTTCATCTCCCGTTCGCCTTGAATCATTACAAGGATTTTCTTCGCGGGCAGAATCATTACGATCCTTATCTGCTGAGTGGCGTGTCGGGACATGGGCTCCGCAGTTTCTACTACCCGCCGACCGCGGAGACCAACTGCAACGGCTGCCACATGCCGCTGAACCCGTCGGACGATTTCGGGGCCCAGCGGTTTGCCGGCAGTGATACGCTGAGCGTGCATGACCACCTGTTTCCGTCGGCCAATACAGGGATCGCCTGGCTGCGCGACCGTCCCGATGTGATCGCAGCGCATCAGGACTTCCTGGAAGGCGTGCTCCGCGTCGATATCTTTGGAATCCGTGACGGCGGGGCGATCGATAGCCCTCTAAGTGCCCCGCTCCGCCCGCTTGTCCCGGCGCTGGAACCAGGCCAACCGTACTTGCTGGAGACCGTGATCCGGACCTTGAAAATGGGCCACTTGTTCACGCAAGGGACGGTCGATTCGAACGAAGTCTGGTTGGACGTCAAAGTGACCGCGGGAGATCGCGTGATCGGTCGCAGCGGGGGGATCGATCGAACGGCGCAGAACAAAGTCGATCCCTGGTCGCACTTCGTGAACGTGTTTATGCTCGATAGCCACGGGAACCGCATCGATCGCCGTAACGCGGAGGACATTTTCACGCCGCTGTACAACCATCAGATTCCGCCCGGTGCCGGCCAGACCGTGCACTACGGATTCAAACTGCCGCCAAGCGTCAGCGAACCGGTGACGGTGGAAGTCAAATTGCAATATCGCAAGTTTGACACGCAGTACATGCAGTTCGTGGCCCAGCAGAACGCGGAACTCGGTCGCCGCATCCGAGGCGACGAACCGGATCAAAGCTATGTCAATCGATTGCCGGTGACCACGCTCGCCGAAGACCGTGTCAGCTTTCCCGTGGTCGGTTCGGAGACGGCGATCGAAAACGAAACGCCGGAATTTCCGGTCTGGCAGCGGTGGAACGATTACGGCATTGGGCAGTTGCTCAAAGGCAAAGCCCAACTGCGGCAGGCGGCCGAGGCGTTCCGGGAAGTGGAAGACCTGAATCGTTGGGATGGTCCGCTGAATCTGGCGCGTGTGTACAACGAAGAAGGGCGTCTTGATGAAGCGGTTGCGGCTTTGCAGCGGGCGCGGACTTACCGAGAAGAAGAAGGCTTTCCGCGCTGGACTTGGGCATGGCTCAGCGGAGTCGTCAATCGCCAACAGGGACGGTTGGCCGAAGCGATCAAAAACCTCCGCAGTGCCCTGGATGACAGCACCCCGGAAAGGCAACGACGGAAGTTCGACTTCAGTCTCGACTACGAAGTCCGCAATCTGTTGGGGCAAAGCTTGTTCGATCTGGGGCGGCAACGGGCGCGTCAAGGTCGAGAACAGGAAGCGGCACAGATGTGGCAGCAGGCGATCGCGGAGTTTGAGAAGACGTTGGCGATCGATTCGGAGAACGTGACCGCGCACTACAACCTGCAACTGCTGTACGCCGAACTGGGCGAGACCGAGCAGGCCGCCGATCACGAACGGCTGCATCAACGCTACAAGCCGGACGACAACGCCCAAAGCCGCGCCGTCCGCTTGGCACGCGAACAATACCCTGCTGCCAACCAGGCGGCCGAGGCGGTGGTGATCTATCCATTGCAGCGGGCCGGGGCGCCCGGCCTGGAACTGGAACCTGTCCCCTCCGAAAACGCTGCGGCCGGCCCGCCGGACCGGCAGCCGGTCGACGAGGATCTCGCAAGGAGTACCAAACCGTGACTGACCCGAGCCGCCTGAAAACGGAGGACGGAGCCGCTGGAGAGCCGCCCAAGACCGAGCACGATCCGGAGCCCGAGCTGCGCGATGATGCGATCATCGGCATCGCGCTCCGCCGTTCGTTGCTGTTGATCGGTGGGGTGGTCCTGGTGGGCGGCGGGATCCTGTATTGGGTCAGCCGCCCTGCCCCGCCTCCGCCGATCCGCGAGACCCAACTGGCCGAGGTCGAGGTTCGCGAGGTGCAGGAGCTGACGATTCCAGAAACGCCGTTTACCGACATTACCGAAGCGGCGGGGATCGATTTCGTGCACGAGAATGGCGCCGCTGGCGAAAAGTTGCTCCCCGAAACGATGGGCAGCGGCTGCGCCTTTTTTGATTTTGACGCCGACGGCGATCAGGATCTGTTGTTGGTCAATGGGCAGGCATGGCCCTGGACCGAGTCGAGCGATCCGCCCGCCACGCAGGGCTTGTACCGCAACGACGGTAGCGGCTCATTCACCGCTGTGACCGCAGGTTCCGGACTGGACGTTTCGCTTTACGGCGTCGGAGTTGCCGTCGGTGACTACGACAATGACGGCCTGCCGGATGTGTACCTGACCGCGGTCGGCGAAAACCGGTTGTTCCATAACGAAGGCGACGGCAGGTTTCGCGATGTGACCAGCGAGGCCGGCGTGGCAGGCGCGGCCGACGACTGGGGCACCAGTTGTGGCTGGTTCGATTACGATCGCGACGGCGACCTCGATCTGTTCGTCTGCAACTATGTTGTCTGGTCGCGGGATTATGACCGTTCCCAGATGTTTCAGTTGACCGGTGGCAGCCGCGCTTACGGGCGACCGCAGAACTT
>CAYNVI010000266.1:4375-6699 GCA_964400585.1 uncultured Pirellulaceae bacterium
CACGCCATCATGGTGACACGACCGGGCGATGTCGTTGTGCGATCCGATCAACAGCATGCACGCCCACTTTAAGGTCTGGTCGCGGGATTACGATCGCGCGCAGATGTTTCAGCTGACCGGTGGCAGTCGCGCTTACGGGCGTCCGCAAAACTTTGAGGGGACCTTCCCGAACCTTTTTCGCAACGATGGAGAAGGCCGATTCACCGAGGTGACGGCGGAGGCCGGTCTGCAAGTGCGGACGCCGGCCACCGACGAACCGATGGCCAAGTCTTTGGGGGTCACCTTTGCCGACTTCGATCGCGATGGGTGGCTCGATATCGTCGTCGCCAACGACACCGTGCAGAACTTCCTGTTCCACAACCAGCAGGATGGTACCTTCGCCGAAATCGGCGCGTTGGCAGGGGTCGCCTTCGACATGAACGGGAACGCGCGCGGGGCGATGGGGATCGATGTCGCCTCGTTCCGGAATACCGCCGGGATCGGGATCGCGATCGGTAACTTTTCCAACGAGATGACGGCGTTGTACGTCAGTGAAGGGAGCGGGATGGCGTTCGTCGACGAAGCGATCTCCAGCGGGCTGGGACCCAGCACCCGACTGCTGTTGACGTTCGGGCTCTTCTATTTCGATTATGACCTCGACGGACGGCTCGATCTGTTCGCCGCCAATGGGCATCTGGAAGAAGAGATCAACCGGGTGCAGCCGAGTCAGCACTATGCACAACCGCCGCAGCTGTTCTGGAATTGCGGGCCGCAGTTCAATACGGAATTCGTGCCGATCGGACCCAGCGATTGTGGCGAGGACCTGGTCCGTCCGATGGTGGCCCGCGGTGCAAGCTACGCCGATATCGATCACGACGGCGATCTCGATATCCTGATCACCGCGACGGGGAACAAGCCGCGGTTGCTCCGCAATGATCAGCGACTGGGACATCATTGGTTGCGTTTGCAGCTCCAGGGAACAAGCAGCAATCGCGACGCGATCGGCGCCTGGATCGAGGTGCAGTTGGCCGATGTCGAAAAGAGATTGCGCCACCAAGTGATGCCGACGCGGAGCTACGCTTCGCAAGTCGAGCTCCCCGTGACGTTTGGGTTGGGGGAACACACGGAGGTCGAGGCGGTCCGGATCGTCTGGCCCGATGGCCGCGAAGAATCGCTGGGCCCGCTCGCGATCGACCAAACCCATACGCTCCGCCAAGCCGAATGAAGCTTGGCCAGGAGGGGCCCCCAGCGGGTGCCGCGGCGCGGGGGGATTTCTTCATTCCCGCCGTCGCGAGCGGCGGCGTACGGCTTGGGCAAGACGGGCCGCCCCGTTAGAATGCGAGCTCGCTGGTTCCCTTTTTTCTGCCACTGTCTGCTGGGCCGCTATGACTCGCCGCTTCGTCAACGAGCTGACCGAACAGGAACAGCTGGATCAGACGTTCCGTACAGCCGACAAGCAGCTGCGCGTTAACCGGCAGGGGAGCAAGTACATCCTGGTCAAGCTGGCCGATCGGACCGGCACGTTGACCGGAATGATGTGGAACGCCGATGACCGGACCTTCGAAGCCTTCGAACGCGGGGACTATGTCCGCTGCAAAGGCCGCACGCAGCTCTACAACGGCGGCTTGCAGGTGATCGTGACCGAGATCGCTCGGGTCGAAGAGGATTCGATCGATCCCGCCGATTACGATCGCTTCGACCCCACGGCCGCCAAGGAATTGCTGGAACAGCTGACGGCTTTGCTGCAGGGGTTCCGCAACGTGTCGCTCCGACGGTTGGGGGAGGCGTTCCTCGGCGACGAGGCGTTCGTCGGCCGACTGCAGGCGGCCCCGGCTGCGGTCAGTAACCACCACGCCTACCCGGGCGGCTTGCTACGGCATACGGTCGACCTGATGGAACTGGCCGAACGGATCGCCCCCAAGTACCCGCAGGTCGATCACGAACTGGTGATGATGGGGGCCTTCCTACACGACCTGGGGAAGATCGAAGAGCTCTCCGCCGGGGGGGAAGCGAGCTACACCGATCGGGGCCAGTTGGTCGGCCACATCGTGATCGGCGTGCAGATGCTGGGGGAGAAGATCGCGGCGGTCGAGGAGGTCTCGGGCGAAGCTTTTCCCGTCGCGCTCCGCTGGCAGTTGGAACACCTCGTCCTCAGCCATCATGGGCAGCTCGAATTTGGCAGCCCGAAAGTCCCGCTGACCCTCGAAGCCTTGACCCTGCATCATCTCGACAACCTGGACGCCAAGCTGGCGGCGGCGACGTCGGTGATCGAAACCGATGTGGCTGCCGACGGGAACTGGACGAACTACAATCCGTCGATGGGACGGAAATGGTGGAAATCGGAA
>CAYNVI010000267.1:0-6687 GCA_964400585.1 uncultured Pirellulaceae bacterium
TTCAGACGTGTGCTCTTCCGATCTCCTGAGGCGGGACCGCGGGGTCGGCAGCCGCGGCCGGGCGGGGCGGGGGATCGTCCGCCGGCAGCGGGATCGGCACCAGGATCAGGCGGACCGGCGTCAGCTGGGGAGGCACGCGATCGGCGTAGGCGACAAACTGCAGGTTCCCGGTTTCCTGGCTGCTCTTGGTCGGCAGATCCATCATCGCCGAGCCGAAGTTCGACACGCAGATCAAATCGCCCGAGTCGGCCTCGTAGTAACGTTTTCCATCGGAAGGATCGGTCCAGTAACGGCTCCCGGTAAAGACCCAATCCAGTTTCAAGTGTTGCTTGGTGCCGGTCTTTTGGACCCATCGTTTGGCATCGCTCGTCTGCACCGTTCCCTCGTCATCGCGCCACAGAACCCAGACGCGGATCCGCTGCCCGGTGGGCGGAACAAACTTCGGCGAGAAGGAAACCGGGGTCCCGGACTGCGCCCCGATCGCCAACAACGCGGCGTGCACCTCGTGGGCAGCGGCCAACACCGCGACCACCGATTCGTGCTCCTTCGTTTGGGCGGGGCAGGCGAACATTTCCAGAGGGCCTTGCTCCATCGCGACATACCCATCGACGATCACGCGTTTGCCTGGGAGGTCGACCCACAAGCGGCCCTCGCGGCTGATCCGTTCCCCCCCCGGCGGATCCCCGATCGCCTCTTGGACAAGCTCCGCCGGCTGGCGGAACGCCTCCTCGGCGGCCGCCGGCGAGTCCTCGGCCGCCTCTCCCGAAACGGCGGGGCTGACCGGCAGCGCCGGCGTCTCCTGCTGGGAGGCCGGCTCCTGCTGAGAGGCCGGCTCCTGCCCGGAGGCGGCGGGCGGAGGCACCGCGCCGACCACCCCGCACAGCATCAGCCAAGGCACGAGCCAACTTGAACGGGGCCAACTTGAACGGGGCCAACTTGAACGGGGCCAACTTGAACGGGGCCGACTCGCAAGGAAATGTCGGGACGGAGATCGCAAGGCCATGAACAACTCCAATCGTGGCGAGCCCCCAGCGAAGGCGGGTCCGCGTTCGATGCACGAGAAAAAAACAGCGGGTGTTCGCAAACCGGTGTTCCGGATCGCCTTTGCCACGGCGGCCCGCGATCACGTTCCGCCGGGCCTGTCCCGTTCGCCGAGGGGGGAGGGCCGCTGCAAACGACGGCTCCACCCGCTAAATTCTAGACGATCCGCCGGAGGCGAGCTAACGTACCATCTCCCGCGCCACACGCCACACGGTACCCCTCACACGGCCCCGTGCCCCGCGTGGCGTCGCGCCCCTTTCGTCATCCTTCCGAGCCGCTCGTCGATGACCACCGAGACTTCCCCCCTAAAATTTCCGGCGAACGCTGACGCGGCGGCTTCCCCGCGCGGCTCGGTCAGCAACGCGGCGACGGCCCCCTGGCTGCCTTTGGAGACCGTCAAGGCTGCGGATCCGGCGTCGGCCGTCCGCCTGGCGGATGCGAGGGAGGATGCCCAGTGGCCTGCGCTTCAGCAGCGGCTGCAGAAACGCAGCCGGCGTCGTGACCTCGACACGCTGTGGGGCGATTGGGGAGCCGCCGATCGCCCGCTCCGATGGGGCCTCGCCGCGGCGACCGATGGTCCTGTGGAGCCGACGCTGCGAGCGGTCACGCGGCTGGCGGCGCGGAAGCGGTTGTCGCCGGGCCTGCAGCGGGAAATCGACCTGACGGCCGCCGCCGAAGCCTTGCTCGATCAACTCTCCCGCCCGCACCTTGCCTTGCCCGATCTCGGGGAAGCCTTGCCGTGGGCGTACGCCCTTCCCGCGCTGGCCGACCGGCTGGCGGAACCGTTGTGGTGGGAACTGTTGGCCGCCTTGCAGACATTGCATCAAGCCGCCCTCGGGCAGGTCGATGCCGCCTCGCCCCTGCGGTTGCTGGCCGGTGGCGAACTGGGGCTGCTGCTCAGCTGGCGACTTCGCGACCTCCCTTCGTGTGCCGCCAGCGAAACGCCCTCGGTCGAAGCCGCCTTTGCCTGGTTCGATGCCGGTTCGGAGGCGATCGAGGAAGCCTTGAACGCCGGGGGACGGTACTCGCGTCTGATCCTCGCCTCGGCCCTGCGGACGCAGCGATTGCTGAAACGAGGGTACCGTAAGAACCTGCGGAAATCGCGGCGTGCCACGCTGGCCGAGCTCGCCACCTGGGCCGCCGCTTTGACGCAAACCGATGGCCGTACGGCGTTCGCCCAAAGCGATCGGGAGGCGGTCAAAGAAGACCTTTGCCGCGGCGGGCTGATCGAAGCGGCCGCCGAGGAATTGAACGACGACGCGATTCGCCAAGCGGTCCAAGCAGCCCTCGGCAAATCAAAATCCGGGGGACGCCTCGCCTGGCAAATCAGCCTGCCCGAACCGGGCCTGATCAACGAAGCGGCCAAACTGGCGGTGTTGCTGCCCGAATGGGATGTCCGCCGCGGACGGCTGGCCATCGATTACCAAGGGGAAACCTGCCGCCTGCAGTTGCACGCCGGTCAGCCCCTGATCATCGACGGCGCGTGGGCGGTCGCGCTGCGGGCCGACGGCCAGCCCCAAGCACCGACCGGTCGCTGGGAATCGGTTTGCGAATACAGCGACGACGACGTCCATTACTTGGAACTGCAGCAAGCCTGGAGCGGGGGGCTTTCGCTGCAACGCCACTGCCTGCTGATCCGTGACGACCGCTGCGTGCTGCTGGCCGACGCCGTGCTGCAAGACCCGGCGACGTCCGCGGCGACGCCGCAACTGGAATACGAAGCCCGCTTGCCGCTGGCCGACGCGTTGCAAGTCACCCCCGAAGCCGAAACGCGTGAGCTGTGGTTGGGCGACCACAAACCGCGCGCCCTGTGTGTCCCGATCGGGTTACCCGAGTGGCGCGTCGGGCCCACCCCGGGCAGCCTGGAGGTCACCGCGGATCAAGACCTCGTCCTGCGGATGCGGGGAGCAGGTCAGCTTGTCGCCCCCCTCTGGTTCGATTGCCAACGCCGACGCTTTCGCCGCCCGCGCACCTGGCGGCAGCTGACCGTGGCCGAAGAACTTCGGATCGTCGCGCCGTGCGAAGCGGTCGCCTACCGGGTGCAAGCTGGCTCGGAACAGTGGTTGCTTTACCGCAACCTCGCCGCCCGCGCCCCCCGCACCGTCCTGGGGGCTCACCTGGTGGCCGACTTTTACGGCGGACGGTTCGACCCCAGCGACGGTTCCCTGGAAGAATTGGTCAAGGTGGAAGCCACATGATCGCCGCAGCGTCACAGCAACGCCTCGGGCAAAATTGGCAAGCCGTGCAGGAGGACGTGGCGGAAGCCGCCCGGCAAGCCGGCCGCTCCCTCGACGAGGTCACGATCGTGGGGGTCAGCAAGTACGTCGACGCGGAGACGACCGCCGCCCTGTTCGACGCCGGCTGCACCATCCTGGGCGAAAACCGGCCGCAAGCGATTTGGCAAAAAGCCAGCTACTTCGCGGAGCGCGACGCCCAGGCCCCCGCGCCGCGGTGGCAGTTGATCGGACACTTGCAGCGCAACAAGGCGAAACGCACCTTGCCGCTGCTGGACCGGCTCCAGTCGATCGACAGCCTGCGGTTGCTAGAAACCGTCGGCGAGCGGACCGCAACGAGCGGCACGCCGCTGACCGGCCTGATCGAAGTCAATGTCTCCGGCGAAGCCAACAAGACGGGACTCGAACCGGCCGAGGCCGCCCCGCTGTTGGCAGCAAGCCAACGCTGGCCCCAGCTGCAGATCGCCGGCCTGATGGCGATGGCCGGCTGGGGCTGCGAAGGGGGAGAAGCCCGTCGCCAATTCGCCGCCCTCCGCACGCTACGCGATACGCTCCGCCGCGAAAGCGGACTGGACCTCACCGAACATTCGATGGGGCTGAGCGGCGACTTCGCCGAAGCGATTGCCGAGGGCGCCACGCTGGTGCGAATCGGCTCGCGGTTATTCACCGGGATCCCCCGTCCTTAACGTGACCTCCTTTGGAAAAGAACCACTCCATGCCCGCTCCCGTCACCCGCTTTGCCTTGATCGGTGGGTTCCTCGGCGCCGGAAAAACGACGCTGATTTCCCGCCTCGCCACGCGGTACGTGGCCGCCGGCAAAAAGGTCGGCATCATCACCAACGACCAGGCCGCCGACCTGGTCGACACGCAGCATCTCCGCAGCCAGGGATTCGATGTCGGCGAGGTGTCCGGAGCCTGTTTCTGTTGCAGCTTCGACAACCTGCTGGAGACCGCCGGCCGGTTTTCGGAAACCGCCCCGCCCGACATTTTGCTGGCCGAACCGGTCGGCAGCTGCACCGACCTGGTCGCCACGGTCGTGTTGCCTTTGCAGCAACTGTATGGCAACCGCTTCGAACTCGCCCCCTTCGGCGTGCTGCTGAAACCGAGTCACGGCCGCCGGATCTTGCGGCCCGGGGAAGGGAACCGGAGCGGCTTTTCCCCGCAAGCCGAATACATTTTCCGCAAGCAACTCGATGAAGCCGATTACCTGATGATCGGCCGCAGCGATGCCCTCGGCGAAGGGGAACTCCGCGACCTCCAGCAGGCGCTGGCCGAGGCCGCGCCCGGCGTCCCGGTCTTTCCCGTCAGCGGCAAGACCGGGGCCGGGATCGACCACGTGCTCGGCTTGATCGAATCCCCGGAGATCGCCGGCCGCCGGGTGCTGGAGATCGACTACGACATCTATGCGGCGGGTGAAGCCGAGCTCGGCTGGGTCAACCTGGCCGCCCAGTACGTTGCCGACACGCCGGTCGATCTCGATCGCGTCGCCGCCGAACTGGTCGCCGACATCGCCCGGCGCGTGGGCCAACGAGGCGGCGAAATCGCGCACCTCAAAGCCGCAGTGGGAGCGGACGGCCTGCAAGCGATCGCCAACGTGGTCAGTTCCGATGGCACCGTCGATGTCGGCCTCCAGGCGGGCCGCCAGGTCGAAGGGACCGTGCAGGTGATCGTGAACGCCCGCGTGGCGATCGATCCGGAGCCACTGCAGGCCGACTGCCGTGAAGCGATTCAAGCCTTGGCGGCGCGAGACGGCGTGGCCCTGCAGGAACTCGCCTCCCACGCCCTCCGCCCGGGGCGTCCCGAACCAACCCATCGCCTCGCCTGAGCATCCCGCGCCCGCCGCGCCGGCGCCCTGCTCTCGCTCCGCCCCCGCAATCCAGGCCCCGCCAGGGCCGGGGACCCCGCTTTTTTCGGTTAAAATGCGGGATTTCCCCCGTCCCAGCGAATCGGCGTTACGGGAACGCTTGTCTTTTGGCAATAATGGAACCGTGCGAAGACCGAATCCATCGGCCCGCTTTGTTGGCGACCTATCCGCGAGGTTTGAATCGATGCAGTCAAACATTCATCCAACGTGTCACCGCCGTGGTACGTCGAAATTGCTGGCAGTCGGAGGCTTGGTGGCGACGATCCTGGCCGCTGGGGGTTTCCACCTGCTGGCCCAACCTGTGGAGCAAAAAAACGTGTCCGAAGAAAAGAGCCCGGCAACCGAGAGCGATCCGCAAACCGCCGCCAAGCCGGCCGAAGAGCAAGTCGCCACCTTGGCCGGTGGCTGCTTCTGGTGCGTCGAAGCGGTCTACGAGCGGATGAAGGGCGTCAACGATGTCGTCTCCGGATACACCGGGGATGAATCGAGCCCCAACCCGACCTACGAACAGATCTGCGCGAAGACGACGAATCATGCCGAGGCCGTGCAGGTCTTTTACGATCCCAGCGAGGTGAGCTTCGAGGAAATCCTGGAAGTCTTCTTCCACGTCCACGATCCGACGACGCCAAACCGCCAAGGCTACGACGTGGGACCGCAATACCGCAGTGCGATCTTCTATGCCGACGAAGAACAGAAGAAGCAGGCGGAAGCCTTCATCGCCAAACTCGATGCGGCGAATGAATTCCGTAATCCGATCGTGACCGAAGTCAACAAACTGGGCACGTTCTGGGACGCCGAAGAGTACCACCAGGATTACTTCCAGCGGAATCCGTACGCCGGTTATTGCCGCACGACCGTGGTCAAGAAAGTAAAGAAGTTCCAAAACCTCTTCGAAGATAAAGTCCGGGAAGATGGCGTCGCCAGCCGGCGCGAAGAATAACGCCGCTGCCACTTTAGGCCGGCGGGTTGCCCGTCCGGCCGGTCGCTTCGGTCAGCCTCTGGAGCGCCTCGAGCCGTTCCTCGGTCAATTGTTCGGCACGGAACCGCCAGTCCCAGTTGCCGGCAGCCACCCCCGGGACATTCATCCGCGCCGACTCGTCGAGATTGAGCACATCTTGGAGCGGAGCGATCGTGAGCGCCGCTCGCGAATGCCAAGCGAGCCGGATCAGGGTCCAGGCGACTTCGTCCTCGGTACCCTCCGAACGCTCGAGATAGTCCCAAAGGTTCTGCTGATGCTGCGGGTCGAGTTCCCGGTACCAGCCGCGCGAGGTGTTGTTGTCGTGCGTTCCGGTGTAGGAGACCATATTGTCGATGCAGTTGTGCGGCAAGAATGCGTTGCGAGGATCCCCATCGAAGGCGAACTGCAAAACGCTCATCTTGGGCAGCTCGAAGGCGGCCAACAGCTCCCGCACGCGCCCGACGAGGCGCTGGACCTCGTCATCGAGGTAGTCGACAAGACGAGCGCCCACGTCGTGGCCCCGATGGTCGAGTTCCCCGGCCTCGGTCCACGCCGTGCCGGCAGGATCGCCCGGCTCGATCAGCCCGAGC
>CAYNVI010000268.1:0-6672 GCA_964400585.1 uncultured Pirellulaceae bacterium
GGAAAAGGCGATCCGGCGGGCCATTGCCGAGGCGACGGTCCGTCACTCGATCGCGGAGCGAGACGCTGCAAAGTCTCTTCAACACTCCAGTTTACCAAAATTCAGCCGCGGTCGCCTTCGGCAGCGGACCTGCGCCCCCGCTGCGGATGCTCCCTCCGCAGTCTCCGGGCCTCGGCGAGTTCCTTTCCCCCCCCGCAGCGCACCAGCACTGACCCGTTTCGGCCAAACGCCAGGCGGCTAGCTCGGGCGAGGACGCGGATCGGCGTCCTCGGTCAGGAACCAGCGGAGCGATCCTGCGCGGGGCTCGATCGATTGCGAGGGATACCGCGACGGATTGTGCGGGCCCTCCCAGACGTGCCGCAACGCTTCCCGTTTTTTCTCTCCTGCCACCAGGAACCAAATATTGCGGGCCGAGCAGATGGCCGGGGCGGTCAACGTCAGGCGGTAGGCGTCGAATTTGGGAACCCAGTTTGCCACAAACCAGCGCTCGGTCTCTTCGAGCGCCGCCGTCTCGGGAAATAGGGAGGCGGTGTGGGCGTCGTCGCCCATCCCCTGCAGGGCAAGGTCCCAGCGAGGAAACGGTTCGTCGCCAAACGCCTCCCGTAAGCGGGACTCGTAGGCGAGGGCCGTCTGCTCGGGAGACGCGACGTTGATCGGCGGCGGACAGACCGAGGCGGCCGGGACCTGGGCCGGATCGAGCAACGCTTCGCGGACCATCCGGTAATTGCTCTCGGCATGGTCGGGGGGCACGTTCCGCTCGTCGCCCCAGAATAGCTGCAGCTGCGCCCAAGGGATCTCCGCGGTCGCCAGCAGTTCGTACAAACGTTTCGGCGTCGAACCGCCCGCTAACGCGATCCGAAACACCCCCCGCTCCGCGACCGTCGACGTGATCAAATCGATCAACGCCTGCCGGGCGGCGGCGCTCAGGGCAGCGAGATCGGAATAGGTGTCGATGGTGCGATCGGACATCGGAAACGGACTCGGCGACAAGGAACAGGAAGCAAGGGGTACAGGGCAAGAAGCTGGCGGCGACCTGTCGCTCTCCCCAGCTCGTGGCGATTCTAGGCGGTTTGCCAAGAGACGTCAGTAGACTGAACAGGCCGCTGAAGCCCGGTTTCAAGCTGCCCAAGCGGGCTCAGAATGCCTTCTGGCTTGAAGAACCGGTACCGATCGAGCAGGCTTGGGCACACCTCCAACAGGCAGCAGCCCGTTTTCGGACGACGCAACCGCTGCCACCCCACCCCTTTTTCGGCAAGATGACGCGACCGCAACACGAAGCGCTGCAATGTCGCCATTTTGAACTGCATCTCGGCTTCATCCATCCCCAGGCGATCCGCTGATCAGGCGGCAACATCCGGCACGCGGCGCCCCCTGCCATCTACTTTGGCACCACCCGGGACATTTTTGTTAGCGGAGCGGCCCAAGTCGCCCGGTATTTCTTGAAGATTTTCTTGGCGAAACTGGACGGCTCGCGCCGTTCCGCGATACCGTCGATCACAGGGAGGCGGTTCCGTCAGGCCAAGGCATGCAGGACGATCCCGGTCGCCACCGCCACATTCAGCGAATCGGTCTGCCGCCGCATCGGAATCGTCACGCGATCGGTCACCGCCTCCTCCACGGTCTTGGGAAGCCCCGCCGCCTCGCTGCCGACCAGTAGGGCCAGCCGCGACCGCCGGGCGGCGTGCTCCCGGCAAAAATCGGCCAGCGTGCGGGCGCCCGGTTGCAACGTGGTGGCGATCGTCCGAAAGCCTCCCTCGCGGGCCAGGCGGTGAACGTCGGCCGCCACGTCGTCGCTCCACCAAAAGCGTTGTTTGAAGGCGGTTCCCATGCTGACCCGCAGCACCCGCGTCGCCAACGGATCGGCGGTCGTGCGGTCGTAGGCGATGTCGGTCACCCCGAAGGCGGTCGCCGAGCGAATGATGCTGCCGAGGTTTTCGGGATCGCTGACGCCGCAGACGAACAGCAGCGGAGCCTTTAGAGCCTCCGGCGCCGCCGTGGTTTCCGCCGCCGGGATCGCCGCGGCTTGCAACCGACGCTGCGGAGGCCGCCCGGCACTGGCCAGCACCCCGCGGTGAAAGTCGAATCCGGCCAGTTCGCGGATCTGCGTTTTGCCCAGCTCCAGCACCGCACAACGGTCGCTCCATTCCGCCGCCCAAGGGTGCCTGCCCGCTTCCACCACGACGGTCTCGACTGCCAGCGGACTGGCCAGCAGACGCTGGACCACAAGCTGTCCCTCGGCGATCACCGGGCCCTCCCCACGCTGGGAACGTCGCTGACGCAGGTCGCGGAACGGGGCGAGCCGCGGATCATCAAGGTCGGTCACGATTTCGCTCTGGCCCATCGTTCTCGGATCACGTCGCTCAGCGGATCAGATACACTTGAATGCCCAACCACCCCCATCGATGACCCCATCACACGAGGCCCCCATGGTTTTGTTTTCTCGGGCTGGATCTTCCCGACCGTTCCCTCCGCGTTCACCCCGTCGTGCGGTAAGCGTTTGCATCACCTTCCTGCTTGCCGCCGGTGCGCTCGGGCTGCTCAACATGCCGCCGGCGGTGGCGGCCGAGGCCAAGCAGCCGAATGTCGTCTTCATCCTGGCGGATGACCTAGGATGGCGTGACCTCAGCGGGGAAGGTTCGCGATTCTACGAAAGTCCGCACCTCGATCGGCTGGCCGACAGCGGGATGCGATTCAGCCAAGGCTACGCGACCTGTCAGGTCTGCAGCCCCTCGCGGGCCAGCATTATGACGGGAAAGTTTCCGGCACGTCACGGGGTCACCGATTGGATCGGAGCCAAAACGGGCTTTGACTGGAACCGCAATGACAAACTGCTGCCGGCCGAGTACGAGCACCGACTCGCTGCCGACGAGCTGACCCTGGCCGAGGTGATGCGGGAGGCGGGCTACCGGACGTTCTTCGCCGGAAAATGGCATCTCGGCAACGAAGGTTCCTTCCCCGAAGACCATGGCTTCGAGTTCAACGTCGGCGGCCACCATCGGGGAAGTCCCCCCGGCGGTTTCTTCGCCCCGTTTCGTAATCCCAAAATGGAGGACGGCCCTCCCGGCGAATCGCTTCCCCTGCGGCTTTCACGCGAAACCGCGTCCTTCATCGAAACGCATCAGCAGGAGCCCTTTTTCGCGTTCCTCTCGTTCTATTCGGTGCACGCGCCCATCCAAACCCATCCGGACCTTTGGAAAAAGTACCAGGTCAAAGCCAGCGAACATCTTCATCGGGGCGATCGCTTCTTGTTCGACCGGACACTCCCCGTGCGCCAGGTTCAGGATTGTCCGATCTATGCCGGGATGATCGAAGCGATGGACGACGGCGTAGGGATCGTGCTGGAGACGCTCGAGCGTCTCGGGCTCGACGACAACACGATCGTGATCTTCACCTCCGATAACGGCGGCGTCTCCTCGGGGGACGCCTACGCCACCGCGAATCGGCCGCTCCGCGGCGGCAAAGGCCGGCAGTGGGAAGGCGGCATTCGCGAACCCTTCTTGATCCGCGCCCCCGGCATCACGCCTCCGGAAAGCGAAAATGCCACGCCCGTCACCGGCGCGGATTTTTATCCGACGCTGCTGGAACTGACCGGGCTTCCGCCGCGGCCTGAGCAGCATGTCGATGGTGTCAGCTTGGTGCCGCTCCTGCAAGGCAAAGCGATCGCCGACCGGCCGCTCTTCTGGCACTACCCGCACTATGGCAACCAGGGGGGCGAACCTTCCTCGATCATTCGTCGCGGTGATTGGAAGCTGATCCACTACTGGGAGGATGGCCGCGACGAGCTGTACGATCTGGTCGCCGATCCGGGCGAGCAACGCGATCGTGTTGCCAACCATCCCGATCGCGCGGAGGCACTGCGGCGAGAACTCGACGCCTGGTTGCAAGAAACCGATGCCAAAATCCCGCAACCCGACCCACGGTTCGATCCGGTCAAAAAGCAACAGCAGCTGCACAGCCGCCGGACCGCCCTCAAGGAGCGATTGGAAAAACAGCACGCCCGCTTCCTGGAACCGGACTTCCAGCCCAATCCCTCCTGGTGGGGAAGCCTCGCCACCGAAGATTAGCTGGACAGCACCCCTTTTTGTGAGCGGCGGGGGCGCTAGGCTCTGTCCGAAAACCAAAAAAATGGTCGCGTAGCGACTCCGCTAGGTCCCTTCTCCCCCGCCGCGCAGCGGATCGCGGGGGAGAAGGAAAGGATGAGGGGTGGTTTTCGGATAGAGCCTAGCCCCCGGGCTTGCTTATCCCGCCGACTTCAGCCGCCGACGGGCTTGCACGCGGCGGAGGATCTCATCGAACAGGATCCCATTGAAGAGGGCCAAGCCGATGATCACGTACTCCCATTGTTGTCCGATCCCCAGGATCTCGATCGCCCGGAACAGGAAACGGATCACCGCCGCCCCGGCGATCACGCCCAGCAACGCCGCTTGCCCGCCCCGCAACGAACACCCACCCAGGACCGCCGCGGCGATCGCGTACAGTTCGTAGAACGCACCCGATTTGACGGGGGACATGACGGTCCAGTCGAACATGAACAGGATCCCCGCCAAGCCGGCCAGGAAAGACGAAACCATATAGGCCAGCAGGGTCAAACGCTTCGTCGCCACCCCGCTGAATAACGCCGCTTGCTCGTTCTGTCCCAAGGCCAACAGATGCCGTCCGTAGACCGAGCGGTAGAGGAACACCCAGGCGACGGCGGTAACGACGATCAGCAAAATCCCCACGACAGGAAAGTCGATCCACGAGATGTCGGTCCAGGAATCTTCCTGCTCGGAGAGTTTGCCGATCAAGGGCACAGGGAATTCGAAAGCGGTCCCGGTGACGAGGTTGCGGAAATCGACCATCGCCCGCTTCAGCCCCACGCTGCGGTCGCCCGCCAGGATCCTGGCGATGCCGCGGTAGATCAACAGCCCGCACAACGTGACCACGAACGGTTGCAGCCGACCCCAGGCGATCAGCACCCCGTGCAGCAAGCCGATGCCGGTCGCGAATAGCAGCACGATCCCACAAGAGATCCAGGGGTTGGCGTGCGCGACCTCCGATTGGGTCACCCATGCTTCGCCGCGACGAAAGGAGATCTCTTTTCCCTGCCAGGCGGCGGGCAGCGGGTCGACCAATTCCACCCAGAATTCGCCCTCCCAACGCTGGCTCCCCAGGATCTCGAAACGCCGCAGGCCGTCTTCCCCACGGGCGACCAAGACGTCGCCCGGGCGCACCAGCGGCGGAGGCTTATCGAGCCGAATCGCGGGGTCCGTAAAGGGGGCCTCGACCGTGTTGCGAATCGTGGCGACCGGAGCGCGATAGGGGACCTCCACCGTATGGATGTCGCTGACCGTGACAAACAAGATGCCCGACAACGCGACCAACGATCCGATCGACAGGTCGATCCCCCCGGTGATGATCACGAACGCGGCGCCGATCGACATCAGGCCATAAAAGCTGGTGTCGCGAATCAGGGAACGGACGTTGTCGGGGTGACTGAACCGTCCGTTGACCAGCGTCGCGATCACGATGATGGCGAGCAGGACGACAAAGATGCCAGAGTTTCTAAAACGCATGGGAAGCAGCAAACGAAGAAAAGTCGAGTGAGGCGGCTAGGGTCTGGTTGTTATCCATATCGCTGAGGAGTCTGTTTTTTGGGTCCCCTCTCCACCGAAAAGGCGGCGCTAATAGCATTCCATTTTGACACGCAATCTTCGCCGCCTTTTTGGGGGAGAGGGATAGGGTGAGGGGTCGTTTTCGGACAGGGCCTAGGGAGGAACGGCCGCCGGGGCGCTACCCACCGCCAGTTGCATGATCGCTTCCTCGCTTAAGCCCGCCCGCGGGAGTTCGCCGCCGATCGCCCCTTCGTGCATCACTAAGACCCGATCGGCCATCCCGATCACTTCCTCCATCTCGCTGGAAACGAACAGGATGGCGACCCCTTGGGCGGCTAACTGTTCCATCAATTCGTAGATTTCGTGCTTGGCCCCGATATCGACACCACGGGTCGGTTCGTCCAGGATCAACACGCCCGGTTCGCGGAGCAGCCACTTGCCCAAGGCGACCTTTTGCTGGTTCCCGCCCGACAGGTTGGCGACGGCCGTTTCCTGGTCTGCCGTCTTGACGTTCAGCCGGGCGATCAGCCGTTGGCTCGCTTGGCGTTCCCAGCGACGAGAGGTGAAGGGGGCCGATGCGGCGTCGGCCAAGGCTGCGATTGTGAGGTTTTCCCGGACGCTGTTTTCGACGAACAGACCGGTCTGCTTGCGATCCTCCGGGACCAGCGCCAGCCCCTGCCGCATCGCGCCGTGCGGGGATCCCAATCGCATCGCTTGCCCGTCGACGCGGACCTCGCCGGCCACGGCCCGGCGGACCCCGAACAGGGTCTCGACCAACTCGCTGCGGCCGGAACCGACCAATCCCGCCAACGCCACGATCTCTCCCCCTCGCAGCGAAAAATCGATCGGATGCTGGGGAGCGGTCTCGACCACCAGGCCTGCGACCTCCAGCCGCCTGGGGGCGTCGCCGGTGGCGTGCGGCACGTGAGGGAAGAACTGGTCCAGGTCGCGGCCCACCATCCGCGAAACCATCGCGTCATGGCGGATCGCTTCACCGACCAAGCTCCCGGCAGGGCGTCCATCTCGCAGCACCTCCACGCGGTCGGCCAGTTGCTGCACCTCCTTCAGACGGTGGCTG
>CAYNVI010000269.1:0-6657 GCA_964400585.1 uncultured Pirellulaceae bacterium
TTGCCGAAATGACCGGTCGCATACCCGCTCTCCTGGAGGATGCGGGCGAGCATCCGGCCGAAACCGATCAGGCTGGGGGCCGCGATGAACCAGCCCGCCACCACTGAACGCGAAAAAACCTGGCCGAACCGGGTCGCGAAGGCTAACAAGGCCAGGACGAGGACGGTCAGCGTCCAGGTGCAGACGATCGAGACGATCTCTCGATCGGCGGAGACTCCGCCATCGCGACGCTGGGCGCCGGTCAGTTGCGAAGCGAGCAGGAAGACGACGATCGCCACCAGCCCCATCCCGATCGCGTCCTGGTCCATCCCCCGGCCGGTCAGCCATTTGACGACCGCCAACGACGCGAAAATGGCGACCGCATCGAGGGTCGGTTGGATCACGTCCCAGAGAGAACGGTGGGCACGGATCGATTGCGAAGCAGCCATGGCGGAGGGGGGGAAGCGAGCAGAAAGCAGAGGCAGGGGGGCGAACCGGTTCGCCCGCCGTCGCTGAACCCTAGCTCACAGGGCCGGTGTGCCAGTCGAGGCCGAGGTCCAGCCAACCCGCTTGATGGGTCAATGCGCCGCTGCTGATGCGGTCCACACCGGTGGTCGCGATCGTCGCGATCGTATCGATCGTGACATTGCCGGAGGCTTCCAGTTCGACTTGGCTTGCCTCGCGGTCGCGGAGCGCCACCGCTTCCCGTAACGCTTCCAACGAGAAATTGTCGAGCAGCACGATGTCGGGGCCAGCCGGTAGGACCTCGGACAATTGCGCCAACGAGTCGACTTCGATTTCGACGATTCCCGGCGTTGCCTCCCGCCCCGCACGCCCTGCGGACCACTGCCGCGCTGTCTCGGCCGCGGTGAACGGAGAAAGCGGGCCTGCTGACGAGCCGCCCAAAGCCAGGTGGTTGTCTTTGATCAAGAAACCGTCGAACAGTCCCGTGCGGTGATTGTGTCCGCCGCCGCAACCGACCGCGTACTTTTCGAGACGCCGCCAACCGGGCGTCGTCTTCCGCGTGTCGTACAGCCGAGCCGACGCATCGCCGAGCGCTGCGACGTAGCGCTGCGTGAGCGTGGCCACACCGCACAGCCGGCAAAGGATGTTCAGGATCAAACGCTCGCAGGTCAACAGATCCCGGGCATTGCCGGCGAGCCGCGCGATCGGTTGGCCGGCGACCAGCGGATCGCCATCGGCCTGCAACGCCGTCGCTTCCAGGTCGGCTTCGGTTTCCTCCAAGATCCAGGGGAGTGTGACGAGGCCGGCGCACCTGCCGGCTTGCCGGGGGACGATGGCGCAGGTGCCGCGGCGCTCGGGCTCGATCAGGGCGACGGTAGTCCAGTCAAAGGAGCGGTCGAGATCTTCGCGAATCGCCAATCGGACCAGCTGGCGGCAGTCATCTTCCATCGCCGCATCGGGGCGAACCGGAGCATAATCACGCTTCATGGGAACCTTGGGGGCAACGGTTGGCACGAAGTCATCGTTGTACTCGATCGCTTGCCCCTTGCCCATCGTCGAGGATTCGTGTTGCCCCCGCGTGCGGCGTCTGGGCGGGCCGCCGCCAGGGGCGCTCGGAGGCCGCCGCTCAGAGCGCCGCGCGTTGCCCTGCCGCCGAACTCCCCTAGAATCGGAGAGGTGGGGAAGCCGTCCCTGCTGGCGAGGGGGCCTTTGGGGACGAAGAGGGCTACCGACAGCGAGATCTTTCCGGGAACCGTGCGGGACCTGCTAGCGAGGGGACCTTTGGGGACGAAGGGGGCTGGGATGCTGACGGACAAGCGACGGGTGCAACGCGGGGTCCTGGCGGCGACGCTGTTGGTCTGCCTCTGGCAAGGGGCGGCGGGTTTGCTGGCGGTTCGCGGGCGCAACCTGCCTGCTGAGAGGGGCCTCAAGTCGACTCCGCTGCCCGCGTTAAGCCGGCTTCCCGCGGCCTCGGTCGAGCCGCTGCTGGGAGTCGATTTAAACCGCGCCACGCGGGAGGAGCTCGCCCTCTTGCCCGGGATCGGCCCGGTCGCTTCGGCGCGGATCATGGACGACCGTCGGCGGCGCGGTCCCTTCCGCCAGGTCGACGCCTTACAGCGGGTCCATGGGATCGGCCCCAAAACGGTCCAGGCGATCCGCCCCTACCTGCTCCCTTCACAGGAAGCCGCGCCCCCGCGGGTGGCCCGCCAGCCACCGCCGCCGCCCGGCATGTCGCCCGGCAAGTCGCCGCCCGCTTCCCAATCGGAGGTGGTTTCGCCGGGGAAGGGAATGAGGCAATATGACGGGTTGCGTAAATAACCCCTTGGTTCCCTGCGGGAGCCTGCGTTTTTCCGGCGCGGGTCGAGTTGATGGCTGCTGGCGATTTACCCCCGGCTGATTTTGATCTGCACAGTCCGTTTCCTCCCGCCGGCGATCAGCCGCAGGCGATCGAATCCCTGGTGCGCGGGTTTCGGGCGGGGAAGCCGGCCCAGGTGCTGCTCGGCGCGACGGGGACGGGCAAGACCTACACGATGGCGAATGCGGTCGCTCAATTGGCCCGTCCCACGCTGGTACTCAGCCACAACAAGACGCTGGCGGCACAGCTCTATTCGGAATTCAAACAGTTCTTCCCCCGCAACGCCGTCCACTACTTCGTCAGCTATTACGACTACTACCAACCGGAAGCCTACATCCCGCAGCGGGACGTCTACATCGAAAAGGATGCGTCGATCAACGAAGAGATCGATCGCCTGCGATTGGCCACGACCAGTTCATTGGTCAGCCGCCGCGATGTCCTGATCGTCGCTTCGGTCAGCAGTATCTACGGTCTCGGTTCGCCGCAGGACTACAAGGAACTGGTGCTGCAGATCCGCAAGGGCGAAAAGACACGACGCGATCACCTTTTGCTGAAGCTGGTCGAAGTCCAATACGATCGCAACGACATCGCCTTCGAACGCGGCAAGTTCCGCGTCCGCGGTGATTCGATCGAGCTGTGGCCGAGTTACGAGGAATTCGCTTATCGGATCGAGATGTGGGGGGATGAGATCGAACAGATCTCGCTGATCAAACCGACGACCGGCGAGGTCCTCGATACGCAGGACGAAGTCTTCATCTACCCGGCCAAGCATTTCGTGATGGGCGAAAAGCGGATCAAATCGGCGATCAACACGATCAAAAAACAGCTGGCCGAGCAGCTGGAGACGTTCGAATCGCAGGGGAAATTGCTGGAAGCGCAGCGGCTCTCGGCCCGCACCCGATTCGACCTGGAAATGCTGCAGGAAGTCGGCCACTGCCCGGGGATCGAAAACTACAGCGGCCCGCTTTCGGGCAAGCCGCCGGGGGCCACCCCCGATACGCTGTACGACTATTTTCCCGATGACTTCATCACGTTTGTCGATGAATCCCATGTCACCGTGCCGCAGGTCCGGGCGATGTATGCCGGCGACCGCAGCCGCAAACTGACGCTGGTCGATCACGGCTTCCGCCTCCCCTGTGCGCTCGACAACCGGCCGCTGAAGTTTGCAGAGTGGGAAGCAAAAGCGAAGCAGATCGTGTTCGTGTCGGCGACGCCCAGCGAGTACGAATTGGAACGCGTCGGGGGCGAGGTGGTCGAGCAGATCATTCGACCGACCGGCTTGCTCGATCCGGTCGTCGACGTCGTGCCGGCCCGCGGCCAGGTCAATCACCTCCTCGAAGAGGTCCGCGCCCGGGCAAAACGCGACGAACGCGTGCTGGTGACCGCTTTGACCAAACGGTTGGCCGAGGACCTGGCCACATTCATGCAGGAGCAAAACGTCCGCTGCCGTTGGCTGCATAGCGAGCTGAACGCCTTTGAACGGGTCGAACTGTTGCAGGAATTGCGGGCCGGTCGCTTCGATGCGTTGATCGGGGTGAACCTTCTCCGGGAAGGTCTCGACCTGCCCGAGGTTTCTCTGGTGGCGATCCTCGATGCCGACAAAGAAGGATTCCTCCGCAGTGAGACGAGCCTCGTGCAAACGATCGGCCGGGCCGCCCGGAACGTCAACGCCCGGGTGATCCTGTATGCCGATAAGATCACCGAATCGATGCAACTGGCGATCGACGAGACGGACCGTCGCCGGGCGATCCAGCAGCAGTACAACGAAGACCACAACATCACGCCGCGGACCGTGATCGCGGCCAGCGGCGGCGGGATCGAAGTCGACGCCGCGCGGCGGCGGGAAACCGCGGCCAAAGCGAAGGCGGAAGAAGAAGGCGAGTATGTGACGCTGGAGTACGTCGACGAACTCGAACGCGAGATGTTGCAGGCGGCCGAAGATCTCGATTTTGAAAAAGCGGCGCAGCTCCGCGATCGAGTCCTGCAACTGAAAGATCAGATCGGCAAGCCCTTCTCGGCGGTCGAAAATGCCAGTGCGTCGACCGGCGGCGGGATCGGACGGCAGAAGAAACGACGGCAGAAAAAATCGGCCGGGGCCGCGGTCCCTCGTCCCAAACGACGGTAAGAAATCGTGCTCGGGTCGTAATCGTGCTCGTGCTCGTGCTCGTGTCGTAATCATGCTCGTGCTCGAAACGAGCCTGAGCATCGCGCTGGCCCATGGGGCCGGAAGTGACAGGACGGGATTGTCGCGCAAACGCTTGATCGCGCGGTCGGTCGAGCACGCGCACCGCTTTGCTGAGCACGAGGACGAATGAAGCCGGCTAGGGCTCGAAAGGCGGCTGGGCATCGCGCTGGCCAAGGGGCGTGGCGCACAAAAAAACCTCGTTCCCCGGGAAAGGGAAACGAGGCATGGGATCGGTCGCGGAGGGAGACAAACCTGCCCACCGCGGGCCGACGCGGGGCGATTACTCGCCTTCGGTCGGCATTTCGATGCCGTCCCCAGCGGCTTCGGCAGCGGTCGTGTTCGATTCGCCTTCGGCGGATCCGGTGTCGATGTCGCCTTCGTTGAGTTCGGTTTCGGTCGAGGTATCGACAGCCGGCTCTTCATTGGCGGGGCAACCGATGCAGCAGATGCCCAAAAATCCAGCAAAAGCAAACGTGGTGAGTTGACGCTTCATTTTTGATGCTCTTCAAAGTTTCTTAGAAAGGAGCGAATTCCCCGCGGCGGAGGCTGCCGACGAGCCGGCAGCGCGCCAGGGGGCGTTCTTGATGCTCCGGCATTGTAGTCGTGAACGGTAGCAGCGCCCAACTGGGGGAACGGGGGGAGAGCTGCACTTCGCTAGCAAAAAAGGCTTTTCCTGCCGGGAAGATCGCTGCAATTGTTACCTGCCTTCGCCGAACCCTGTAAATTGCCTGGTTTCGGCAGGAATGGGGCGGGGGGAAAGGCGGCCGTGCCGAAGCTACCAAAGCAGCAGACCCGCCTTCCCACACGCCAGGAGACACGTATGTCTTGCTCCCCTCGCCATCACTTGCTCGCCACGCTGTGCGGGTTTTTTGTCGCGGCCGGTGTCGCTTCGGCCCCAGCTCAGGGCCCGGTGACCGAACCGACGCAGTCCTCCCCGCAGGAGGAAGCCGAGCCGGGACTTCGGCTGGTGGAGCAAAGCGGGTCCGGCTCCGCTGCGACCGTCCGGCAACAGCGGACCGCGGCACAACTCCGGCAAGCCCGGGCTTGGGAGCGTTACCAGCAGCGGGTGGCGCGGATCGAGGCGGCGAAAGACGCCGGTTACCACCTTTCGCGTCCCCCCGCCGTCGCCGTCCCCTCGATGACCGGCCGTTACCCCTATACCCGCTCCTGGATCGTGCCGATCTATGGCTACCCGCGGTACTAATCGCTGGCAGGAAACCGCCCCTCCGCCGATTCTTCGCCCCCAGTCTCGGCGCCTGACGACCGCGGGGACGTCGCGCGGGTTCTGCTGATTTTTTCTGCTTTCGCTGCAGCGTGGGGCTGGCGGAGGCCGAAAGGAGTAGCGGGGGGTGGAGAACTTGCGCGCCCATTTGGGCTGCGGCGATGCAAATCCAACCAAACGAGCGTTCTCGGGAACACGAACCAGGAGGGCGGTTGCGCCGTTACGGAGCGGCCGCGAGCCTCTGCGGGCTGCTGATCTGCCTGGGCGGATGCAGTCTTTTTCCCCGCGTCCGCCATCAGGAGCGGCTCCATAATCCCTTCCCGCAGATCAAGCGGGTCGCGGTCCTTCCCTTCTTCAACCAAAGCGACGAGCCGACGCTCAACCAGTTCGACGTCGCCAAAGCTTATTACGCGGCGCTGCAGGCGATTCCGGGCTTTGAAGTCCTGCCGGTCGGCGTCGTCGAAACACAGTGGCGGAGCTATACCCGTATCCACGGGGAACCGGCGAGCGGTCCGGAGTTTCAGCGGTTTGCTCAGGCCTTGGGCGTCGATGCGGTGGTGGTTGGGGCGGTGACGGATTTCTCGCCCTACTACCCGCCCCGGATGGCGATGACGACCCACTGGTACGCCGCCAATCCCGGTTTCTATCCGATCCCCGCCGGCTATGGGTTGCCGTGGGGGACCGAGGCGGAAAAAGCGATCCCCCGCCATGTCGTGTTGGAGACCGAACTGGAACTGGCCCGCCAGCAATTGGCGACGCAGACGCCGCGAGGAAATTCGGGTGGCGGCGAGGCCGCCGGGGTGCAGCCCGCCGCTTCGCCAGCGACGGGCTCGGGGGGGGCCGCCGCCGAACTGCCGGAGCACGAGCTGCCTGAGGGCGCCGAGATCGTGGTGGGCGAGGCGGGCGTGGCCGGCGAGCTGCCGCCGGTCCCCCTGCCGCCAGCCTGGCCCG
>CAYNVI010000270.1:0-6623 GCA_964400585.1 uncultured Pirellulaceae bacterium
CCTGACGAGTCAGGTCGCCGCCTTCGCCTCGCCGGCGATGCTGCCCGAGGGAATGGAGGGAGCGACCGCACAGCTCAGCGCCCTGATGCTGCCGATCGCAATCGCCGCCAGCGGGATCATCGCCTCGATCGCGGGGATCTATGCGGTCCATACCCAGGAAGATGCTTCGCAGAAAACGTTGTTGGCCGCCCTCGCCCGCGGCATCAACCTCGCCGCCCTGTTGATGCTGGTCGCCTCGGTCGGGCTCGCCTGGTGGTTGATGCCCGCCGTCCCCGGGACGTTGCTGTTCGGCGTCGTCCCCGGGATCGCGGTCAGCATCATGGTCGGCCTGCTGGCGGGCTGGTTGATCGGCAAGTGGACCGAACGGGTTACCAGCGACGAATTCCCCCCGACCCAGCGACTGGCCGGACAAGCCGAAACCGGCTCGGCAACGCTGATCATCGGCGGAGTCGCCGACGGGATGCTCAGCACCTGGGTCCCGGTGGTGGTCGTCTGCACCGCCACCCTCGCCGCCTTCGGCTTCGCCGCCGGCGGCAACTTCACCAACATGGCCTACTTTTCCCTCGGGCTGTACGGCGTGGGGGTGGCGGCGGTGGGGATGCTTAGCACCCTGGGGATCACCTTGGCCACCGATGCCTACGGGCCGATCGCCGACAACGCGGGAGGCAACGCCGAGATGGCGGGGCTGGAAGCGATCGTCCGCGAACGGACCGACGCACTCGATTCGCTCGGAAACACCACCGCCGCCACCGGCAAAGGCTTCGCCATCGGCTCGGCAGCGTTGACCGCCCTGGCCCTGCTAGCCGCTTACGTTGAAGCGGTCCGCGACGGCTTCGAACGGTGGGGGGACACGGTCGCCGCCGAAGTGGTCGAAGACGGTTTCTACAAGCTGTCCCCCGGCTACATCTTGCACTGCGAAGGGGACTCGGCGAGCGGCCTGCTGGCGTTGCCCGACGCGACCGCCGACCCTCGGCTGGTCGAACAATGGAAAGCGGTAGCGGTCTCCTCGAAACCGGCCAAGCTGCCCGCGGCGATGTTCGTGCAGGCAGCGGAAGGGGAAGGCACCGAGGCGGCGGGGATTCGCTACCGGTTTGCGGCCAGCGGGGCGGCCCTGATTCCGGTGGCCACGGCCGGGCTGCACGATTTCACCAAATACTACGATGCCACGCTGCTGAATCCGCGCGTCCTGGTCGGTTTGTTCTTGGGGGCGATGGCCACCTTCCTGTTCTGCGCGATGACGATGAAGGCGGTCGGCCGGGCGGCCCAGGGAATGGTCGTCGAAGTCCGCCGGCAGTTCGCCGAAGAACCGCGGATCCTGACCGGCGAAGTCAAACCCGACTACGAGCGGCCGGTGGCGATCAGCACCCGCGCCGCCCAACGGGAGATGATCGCGCCCAGCCTGCTCGGCCTCCTGATGCCGATCGTCGCCGGTCTGCTGCTCGGCGTCGGCGGAGTCCTCGGGCTGCTCGCCGGCTGCTTGACCAGCGGTTTCTGCGTGGCGATCTTCATGGCCAATTCAGGAGGCGCTTGGGACAACGCGAAGAAATACATCGAAAGCGGACACCTCGGGGGGAAAGGCAGCGAGGCCCACAAGGCGGCCGTCGTCGGGGACACGGTCGGCGACCCTTTCAAGGATACGAGCGGCCCCAGCCTGAACATCCTGATCAAGTTGATGAGCATGGTCAGCGTCGTCGTCGCCGGCCTGATCGTCCGCTACAGCCTCGTCTCGCTCGGCCTCTTTTAGGTTTTCTCAGAAAACCGAGAAACGGGTCGCGACTTCGGCGAGGTCGCTTCTCTCCCGCCGGGCAGCGGATCGCGTGGCCGCAGGCTAGGATGAAGCGTGGTTTTCTGACAGCGCCGGGGCGCGACCGCTCCGGCACGTTCGTCAGGGCCTGCGGGCAAACCCGCCCGCGGACCCGCGTCCTCCCTCCTTTCCCGCCCGAAAGCTGCTTCATGTTACGCCATCTCGGACTGCCGCTCGCCTGGGCCCTGGCCGCCGGCTGCGGGCTGCTTGCCTGCCCCGCCGAGGGTGCCGAATCCGCCCCGGCCAAACCCTACAACGTGCTCTTCATCATCTCCGATGACCTGACCTCGAACGCCCTTTCCTGCTACGGCAACCAGGTCTGTGAGACGCCGAACCTCGATGCGTTGGCGGCGAGCGGAACGCGGTTCACCCGCGCCTACTGCCAGGGAACTTACTGCGGACCGTCGCGTGCCTCGTTCATGTCGGGCTACTACCCGCACGCCACCGGCGTCCTCGGGTACACCAGCCCGCGTCCCCAGATCGGCGATCGCGCGACCTGGGCCGAACATTTTAAAAACCAGGGGTACTACACCGCCCGCGTCAGCAAGATCTTTCACATGGGAGTCCCCGGGGGGATCTTGATCGGCGGCGATGGCCGCGACCACAACGACTACAACGGCGCCGACGATGCCCGCTCCTGGACCGAGCGGTTCAACAGTCCGGGCCCTGAGTGGCAAGCGGCCGGAGATGGCGAAACGCTGGAGGGGAACCCGGACGGCAAGAAACCGGTTGTCGGAGGCAACACCTTTGTCGTCGTCGAAGCCGACGGCGGCGACCTGGTCCATTCCGATGGGAAGACCGCCGCCAAGGCGGTCGAGCTGATCGAACAGCACCAGGACGAGCCCTTTTGGTTGGGCGTCGGCTTCGTTCGCCCCCACGTCCCCTTTGTCGCTCCGCGTCCCTATTACGAACCCTTCCTGCCCTACGAGAAGATGACGCTGCCGGAAAAACGCGAAGGCGATTGGCAGGACATTCCCAAAGCAGGGATCAATTACAAGACCAGCCGCAACATGAAGATGGACATCCGCCGCCAAAAGAAAGCGATAGGCGGCTACTACGCCTCGGTCGCCTTCATGGATGCCCAAGTCGGAAAAGTGCTCGCGGCGCTGCGGCGAGCCCGCTTGGAGGACAACACGATCGTGATCTTCACCAGCGACCATGGCTACCATCTCGGCGAGCACGACTTTTGGGCCAAGGTCAGCCTCCGCGACGAATCGTCCCAAGTCCCGCTGATCATCCGCGTCCCCGGAAAGGAGCCGGCGGTCTGCCACAGCCTGACCGAGTTGCTCGACCTCTACCCCACCGTGGCCCGCCTCTGCGGCCTGGACGTTCCCCCGCGTCTGCAAGGCAAAGACATCTCCCCGATGCTCGATGACCCTTCCTACACCGTGCGGGAAACGGCCTTCAGCGTCGCCCCCATGCGGAAAGGGTTCCTGCTGCGGGATGACCGCTGGGCCTACATCCAGTACGGCGAAGATGCCGCCGGGGGGATCGAGTTGTTCGACACCAAGCACGACCCGCAGCAATTCGAGAACCTCGCCAAAGCCCCGGAACATGCCGCGCGGGTCGCCCGGTTCCAGCAACAGATGGCCGAGAAACTCCAGACCGTTCGCGACCACGATCTGGCGGGCAGCTAGCTGGACAGCGCGACTTTTCGTGAGCGGATTGAGCGCTAGCCCCCGGCCTTTCCGCGACGGGCCGGCGGCTAGCGCCGAAACCGCTCAAATGATCGATCCGCACCGTGAAAAACGGGATTTGCATCTAAAAGTGGCGCGGTCCAGCCAAAGCGACGCGGGGGCGTCTCCTCAGGGCGTCGACGATCCCTTGATCGCAAACAACCGGTCCCCCCGTCGCACCATCCAATAAGGCGCGGCTGGGATGGCGGCGTACAGGACGTTGCCGCCGCGGATCGCCGAAGTCTCCGCGCCCGCTTCCCAGCAGCGGTTCTCGGCAATCTCCTTTCCGTCGCTCAGCGAGATCACCGAGGTCGTGCCTTGGTGACCGAAGAGGTAAAGCAGGTCCCCCACGACGATCGGTGTCGCCCAGATCCCACCGGCGGCGGTCCGCTGGGCCGCCACCTGTTCGCCTGTCTCCAGATCGAGGCGATAGAGCACGCCGGCACGATTGACGATCGCCGCGGTCTCGCCGGCCACGACAGGGCTGCCGAAGGTCGACGTCGCCTTTTCCGAACGCCATTGGTAATCGACGGCATAACTGCCATCGTCGCGCGGTGCGATGCGGATCAAGCCGTTGGACTCGGCGGCGGCTCCCGCCGTGGTTTCTCCGCGGCCATCCGAAGCGCCGATCAAGAACCGGCCGTCGCCCACCGGCATCGGCGTGCAGGAGGTGTTGTTCGCAATGCTCCGGAATTCCCATAGCCGCGACCCGTCGGCCGGATCGAAGCCGACGATCAAGCCGCTGGCGCTGCAGACCAGATGCGGCTCTTCGCCGACGGGAACCAGACGGGGCGAAGCCCAGGAGGTCTTCCCGACCCCCGCCACCCGCCAATGCACTTCGCCGGTCTGCTTGTCGAGCGCCAACAGGTACGGATCTTCCTGGCGCTCCACCCACACAAAGACGTCCTCGGCGTTCTGTTCCAGCGAAGCGGCGAGCCCGTGCCGGGCTTCGATCTTCCCAAAGGCTTTGACCAGATCCCGTTCCCAACGGACCTTGCCATCCGGCGTCAAGGCGATCAGCAGGCCCCCTTCGAAGAACGCGATGAATCCGCGCTCGGTCGCGATCGCCGTCGGCGCCGCCCGGCTGACCATCGACGTATTCGCTTGCGGAGACGGATTCGGCCGCGTCACTTGCCAACGCCGCGCCCCGCTCTCGATCGCGTACGCGGCCACGTGGTATTGCTCCTTCTGCTCGCCGCTGGTCGCGGTCACCACGACCTGATCGTGGGCCACGACCGGAGCCGATTGGCCGTAGCCTTCGATCGCGGCGGACCAGGCCATGTTCTCCTCCGGCGACCACTCCACGGGCAGCGAGGCGGTGGCCTGCGGCTTCCCGCCGTTTTGGAATCCCCCCCACGTCGCCACCTCGTCCGCCGAGCCGACCGAGACGAGGGGAGAAACGAGCGTGATGGCAAGGCACCATACCGCGACCGGCATCGCGGCACGCCCACCCCGGACACCGTGCTCACCGCGGGTTACGAAAACGTGGAACATCCGTGGGATCCTCAAGTGAAAAAAAGAAAGTGAAAAGGGATTCGAAAGCCAGGACAAAGCGACCCGCGAGGGGCCGCGCCGACCCGCCGCGCCGACCCGCCGCGTCGCTCACCGCGGCGCTCACCGCGGCACGGCGAAGATTTCGACCTCCCGGAGCCGACCGTCCCGGTTCGCGCCTCCGACCATGATCAAACGCTGGTCGTCGACCGGCAACATCCGGTGGAAGAACCGCGCGGTCGGGGTCTTGGCCACGGGCACCCAGCGGGACGCGTCGGCAGCAAGCCGCTGCAACTGCCCGGTCAGGCCGCTGACATACAAGGATCCGCCGGTGGCAAATGCCGACGCTCCAAAACCGCCGATCGGCTCGTCCCCGGCCAGCTCGGGGCCGGCCATCCAGCGATCCGTTTGCGGATCATAGATTTCGGTCTCCAAAGTGGTCTCGCCCCCCTCAGTCATCCCTCCGATCGCCACGATCTTGCCCGCCTGGGCCGCCACCGCCAACGCACGACGCGGACTGCTGGGGGCCGCGATCGGTTTCCAAACGGGCCGCTCCGACGACAGGTCCATCCGCCAGGCCGTGTCATGCCAAACCCGTTCGCCGTCGCGCCCCGACATCGCCCAACCGCCAACCACGTAGACGTGATCGCCCAGCACGGCAGCATCGAAAGACGAACGCGGTTCCGGGAGCGACGGGAGCGGCTGCCAGCTCGGCGAGGTCGCTTGGGGATCGATCCAGGCCACCGCATCGCGGCTCCACAAATCGTGGCTTTCCCCGGCGGCGTTCCGCGCCGTGAATCCTCCCAAGCGGATCAAACGTCCTTCGTGGGCCACCATCGCCAAACCTTGCAGCGGCGGACCGACCGCCACCTTTTCCCAAGCCCCGCCTGCCAGAGACAACCGGTAGAGCGTATCGTTTTGCCCTTCCTTGCTGTAACTGTGCGAGCTTCCCAGGTTGCCGCCGTAAACGTAGACGGAATCGCCGCTGACCGCGCCGCCCAGGCTGGTCAGCGTCACCGGCAAGGGGGTGGCCTGTTCGGCCGACAACGTCGTCGCCGACACCGGTTCGGAGGCGGGGGCCGGCCCTGCGGCGAGCAAACACGCGACGATCACCGCCGGGGCGGCGGGCCGCAGGGGACGTAAAGAAAACGGTCGCGTAAAAAACCAGGCAATCGACATGGCAGGTTGATTCCTTAAGGAAAGCTTGTTATGGGCTTGTCAAAGGGAGGTGGCGCGTCCTCGCCTTTCAGCGGGGACGGGAAACCAATTGGAACTCGCAAACGTTCAGTTGATCGGACACGAAGTCGTGCCTTAATCGCTTCGCGGGCAGGTCGGCCGGCACCAGCCGAGGTGGCGGGGCAACGCGCTGGCGACTTCGTCGCAGGTCCTGCAGGGCCGCCTCGCCATCGTGCGGGAAACGTTCGGAACGCTCCGCGACGATCTCGACGAGATGAGGCCCGGCGACAGGGCCCTGCTCCGCATCGCCGGCAAATTTTCCCGCCCGGATCGGCAGCGCCGTTTTGGGACCGGCCGTCGTGTCAGTGGGGAGGAACCGGATCGTTCCCGCCTGGAGCGGTTCCCCATCGACCGTGACCGTCCCTTCGACGGCAACCCGCTCGAAGGGATCTTCGGGGCCTCCACACCCGGCAAAC
>CAYNVI010000271.1:0-6596 GCA_964400585.1 uncultured Pirellulaceae bacterium
TCTACACGTACTGACACACTCTTTCCCTACACGACGCTCTTCCGATCTCTGCAGCCCCGTCTTCGATCCGTACGTGGCCCCGCCCCTCCCCGCCCGGCCCGACCATGCGGGCCTCGCAGCCGAGCAGCCCTCGCACGTTGCCTCGCAGCCGTAGCGTACCCGCCACGATCCAGCGGCCACGCGGCAGGTAGACCGTCGTCGCGCCCGAGTCGATGGCCTGCTGGATGGCTTCCGTGTCGTCGATGGTGTCGTCGGGGTGACCGGCCGCTTCGCCCCGCCCGCCGCTGGCGAACTGCTGCGGCCCGCTCCACTGCTTCAGATCCGACTCCCACGGCACGTCCGGCAGCTCTTCGACCGGCAGCCGCAGCATCCGGTCCGGCGAAGGGAACAGCATGACGGCGCCGCCGCGACGGTTCTCGGCCGAGCCCTTCGCCCAGTATTCCTCGAGCAGCTGCCTCACCGGCCCCGCGTTGCCCCGGTAGGCCGTCATCTCGCGTGACACGACAATTCCGTAACCACGCGTGACCACATCGCGGAGATACATCGACTTGTGGTTGCGGATCGCCGGCACCTCGGATGTGGCCTCCGTCCCACGGAGTTCTGCGTCAACAAGCACCACCCCGCCTTGTCCCGGATCCCCGCTGCCGTACGGCACGTTGGCCAGCGCGGTGACCCCGTTCTCGCTCCGCAGCCCCCGCACGAAGACCCGCTGTGAGAACCCGTTGTGCCAGCCGAGCACTCGCTGGTTCCGAAGCGTCACGTGCTCGAATGTCTGGCTCGCCGTCTGCCAGGCGGTGCGGATGCCGTAGTCGAAGCCTTCGACCGTCAGGTGCTCGATCAAGAGGGGGCCGATTTCGTCAGTGTGCCGCAGGTCGAGACCGACCTCGCCGCGATGGCCCGCATCCTCCGACAGGATCGTGACATGCGATACCGTTCCCTGGTTGCTGGCATTGAACTGCACGGCCGTCGCCTCGGGGTGCCCCGCACCAATGCTGACCGTCAGGTTGCGGAGCCCGTTCCGGAACCGCTGCGCCGGCGACTGCCCGAAATTCAGCAGGGCCCCCGCAAAGTCCTGCGGGACCGAATCGCGCAGCCGCAATACCGTTCCCCCTTCGCTCTGCCCTTGCAGGATGTTCCGCTTCTTGCTGCCCCGCAGCTCCAGACAGGCGAGGGTGTTCCCCCGCGGGTCCTCCTCCGGGTACCGCATCAGCACGTCGCTGATGTCGTACGTGCCATCCGGGAAATAGAACAGGTGGTTCCCCGTCGGGTGCTCGGTCAACGCCCGCTGAATGGCCCGCGTGTCGTCCTCGCCGTCGTCGGGAATCGCCCCGTACCGCGTGACGTCGACGACCCCGGCGTCGGGTGGGAAGACAATGCCTTCGCCGCCAGCCGCCAGGGGCACGAAGGCCAGCAGCACGAAGGCCAGCAGCACGATCGCGAATCCTCGACGCAAAGATACCGAGGCGCCAAGACCAGCGCAGCTCCAGGGGCACCGGTAACCTGCTGTTCGCCCCGGACGCTCCCATCCCCCCAGTGCTCTTCTCATGGCTTGGCTCCGTTTTTGATGGTCACGCCTTATCGCGTACGGTGCTCACTGCGCCCACTGGTACACGCGGATGTAGTCGACCTCCAGGGTTTGAGGAAAAGCGTCGGGCGGCAGCAAGTCAGCGCGTTGGGACGTCTGTTCAAAGAAACGACCGTCAACCGCAACGTTGACGATCATGTGAAATGGTTGGTCGAACGGCGCGTGGACGTTTTCCCTCGCTGCGGCGGAGAACCATTCATCTTTGCTGCGTGTCCTGCATAGTTTCCCATCGACGTACCACTTGATCTCGTCGGCACTCCACTCAAGAGCGTAGACATGAAATGCTCCGGCTCCATCCTGATCCGGGAACGTGTAGTGATGAGACAGATAGGTATTGCGAGGCCAGGCTCCTCCAAAATGAATCGCGCCAGTAATCTCATGCACTTCGCTGCCTCGTGATTCAAGGATGTCGATCTCACCGCCCGCAGCCCAACCGCCGTACTTCGACTCGGTTGGCAACATCCAAACCGCGGGCCAGATGCCTTGGCCCTGGGGCATCTTGGCACAGACCTCGAAGCGGCCGTACTTCCAGTCACCCCGCTTCTGCGTTCTGATTCGGGCCGATGAGTAGGGCTGCGTCTTGCCATCGGACGTGGTGTGTGGGTCACGGTACACGGCGAGACTCAAAACACCGTCCTTCACGAAACAGTACTTGGGATCAGTCCGGTAGGCTTGCCGTTCGTGATTCCCCCCTCCGTAATTATTCTCTTCCTTTGCCCATTTCCCATAATCCAAATCGTCACCCTCGAATTCGTCGGCCCACACCATCACCCATTCACTCGATGGACAGATCACCCGATACTCACCGGCGGGATAGAGCCCCTCGATCGTTTTGCCCGTTCCCTCTGTCGCGAAACCCAAGTCTTTCCAACCATCGTCTCTCTTCACCTGAAGTTGGTAATACTTCCCGGGTTCCGTCGAGTAGCGAACGGCAACGGCTGGCGAAACGGATACTTTCGTCTCCGCGTCGGCAATGGCTGTGAGAACCGTAGCGAGCGAGGCGCAGCATACCAGGAGGAACTGGCGGGCACTTCGCGTCATGGATGGCATCTATTTCTCCTGGCGCAACGTTGGCATTCACTGGGCGGCGGGTTTGCGCTCGACTTCAGACCGCCCGACCACCGCGCTTTGTTCGAATCCGAATGGTTCTGGGGCGTGATCGCGCGGCGGTCGAGCAGTACACCCGCCTTCGGAATCATCCTACCAGCCCAAGCGACGCACCGCATCATTCCTTCCTTCCCCTTCCATGCGATCTGCTGCCCAACAGTCGATTCGATCGAAGCGAGGGAATCGTCACCGCCAACCGCTTGGCCAGCGCCGAGCAGGCTCGCAGGCATTCGTCCGCGCACCGTTGCAGCATGCCCATCCGACGCGAGACGTCACTGAAGGAGTTTGCGTTGCCGGACAAGAGCAGCGGCCCGCCCGGTCGTCGACCTCGCACCAAGCTTGCGACGCGGGACGCCAATCGAAGGAGGTATTGCGATCGGAAACTGCGTGCCCCAAGGCCATCATCGACCGCGCCGTTTCGACCGCATGCCCGTCCCAGAACGGTGGCCATCAGGGGGTGGCGACGGTTGACCATCCACTTAGAAGGCCTGACTTCGCCGCTCGGTCGCATCGGATAGTTATCGAAATCTTGCACCTTGCTCGCTGTAGCCGGCGATTCCACGCAAAAAACATGCATCGAGGTATCGGCCAACAATCGCAGCAATGCCACCAGTGATTCCCAACACACCCAGGGCAAGTGTGCCGCCAAAACATAACGCAAACATGAAGAACGTCAAAAGCAGGCCGGCCATCGCGACTCTACTTGCGGTTGACCTCCGGTTCAGCATCAGCAGTGCCCCACACCGAGAGCACGGAATGGCGGCAGATGTCTCCGAGCCAAACCTGAACCACGAGCGAAACCAAACTCGCGTCATGTCAGCCGAGCCACAGTTTGGACAGCGATGATCCGGCACTTGCGCTACGCTCGCGGTTTTCGGAACATCTTCGATAACGATTAACAAACTATCCCAAGCGTAGCCGAGGGATAGTTTGGCCGTTGAACTGAGACGCTTGGTTCAACCACCGCCGGGCAACGCTTGAGGCTATGCGGATTCTATTGGCGTCCGCCCTCTTCGTACGCCAGTCTACGTGTCTCGCGGCGCCAGTCGCAAGCGAGTGAGCGTGATGACCGCCGAGTTTCGCCGGTTTGGCTGTGACGGTCATGCTGCTGAAAACGTCAGCCATTTCACCCGGGCGCAGAGCTTCCTGGTGCCGGGGCGATCGACCGGCGATGAGAGCCGACTTGAGGGCCAGCCCGCCAGCGGGAGAGCACCAGCTGTCTGCATCATCCGCTGCCGACGCCTTCGATCCACGTCGGATGATCGGGGCCGTAGAACAGATCCCGCCACGAAGGACGCCGCTGCTGTGACTCAAGCTCCATCGGGCTCTCGCATTGCGGGCATCTCGGGCCCTCCTCGCTCGCCGCTTCCTCGGCTGGCTCGCTCGCGCCCGTCGATTCGTCTACTGGCTCCGGCGTGGCCGGTGACAAGCTCGCACACAGCGACAGGTAATTGCCACCACGCGTGTTGCTCCAGCCCCCGTAGCAGCGGACTTTCGTGAAACCCTTGGGCAGGATGTGCAGGCACCAGTGCTGCATAAATTCGACGCCAGAGTACGACACTCGCACCGTGCGGCCGCTCTTGTCTTTCGAGCGGGCCCAGAAGTGGACGCGGTCGTCTTTCACCTCAATCAGCCGGCCGCTCGATATCGGTCCACCGGTCATGTACCGTGCCAGGTACTTCACCACATCCTGAGGATCACTGCTGTCCTTCGGCGGAGGCTGGATGTAGACGACCCAGTCCATCGTTTCTATATCGAGAAGTGTCTGCTCCAAGGCGGCGAGGTCTTGCACTTGCAACTCACCCGCCTTCACAAGCCGGCGAACACCGGCGAGGTAGTGATCACGAAACGCGCGCCCCAGACGTTTGTTGTCGACCAGGAACGGCTTGGCCGGCTTGCGGCGAGTCCCCTTCGTCCAGCGGCAAGGCACCCAGCGCTGCCCGTCGAGCGACGGACCGCTGCCCGGCACCAAGGCATGCACGTGCGGGTGATGCTCCAGCCGCTGGTTCCAAGTATGCAGCACCATTGTCGCTGCAGCATCCATGCGGCATTCAGCTCGCACTCTCGCTTGCAGCGCCCGCCAGGAGGCGTGGAACAACAACGTGTACAGCGGCCGGCGGTTGCCAAGGACCAGCGAGGAGAGTTTATCGGGGATCGTGAACACGACCTGGAAGTACGTCACCGCGCGGTTCACGAGCGTGGCCGTCTTGTCGACCCAGTCGGCTCGCCGAGCTCCCATGCACTGCGGGCAGTGCCGGTCGGTGCATGAGTTGTAAAGGTTGACGGTCGAGTCGCAGCGGACACAGCGGTACGTTCGACCTTTCATCGCCGCAGTGCGGCAGAAGCCGAGACGAAGCAGCGTGCTTTCCACATGCGTCGCCAGCCGACCGTGATACCGAGCCACGAACGGCTCGGTGTAACGCTTCACGATCTCGGCAATCGTTACTGGGGGCTGCTGCCCTCGGGCGGCAGCTCGTTCTCCGCTGGAGCCGGCTGATTGTCCGAGCTCTCCAGCGTCGGATCGACCCATCGCGGGCACTGCCGCGTCGGCAGCCAGTCCAGCGGACTGGGCGTCACGCCCAAGTGCTGCTTGCGGCAGTACAGATAAATCATGGTGGTCACGAAGCTGCTGTGTCCCAGCAGCTTGCTGATCGCCATCAAGTCCACGCCGGCTTCCAAAAGTCCGGTGGCAAAACTGTGGCGAAGCGTATGCGGCGTCACTCGCTTGCTGATCCGTGCTTGAGCCGCCGCCAACTTGCACGCCTTCTGAATGGTAGCGCCCGAGAGCGGCACGTCCGGCGTCCTGCCAGGGAAAAGATAGTTGCTCGGCCGCTGGATCTTCCAGTACGTTCGCAGCTCTTCCAACAGCCTCGGCGAGATCGGCACGTAACGATCCTTGCCGCCCTTGCCGCCGTTGATCTTCAGCTGCATCCGGCCCGAGTCGATGTCGGGGATCTTGATGTGGGTCGCTTCGGCGAGCCTGAGACCGGCCGCGTACAGCGTTAACAGGACCGCTCGATGCTTGGGCTGCGTGACGCATTGAATCAGATCGTGGACTTCGTCTTGGCCCAAGACGTTGGGCAGCTTCTTGGCTCGCTTGCCGAAGGGAATCATCGGAATGGCCCAGTCACGCGGGATGGTGACGCTGTAGAGAAAGCGTAGGCCGCAAACGGCCTGGTTGAATTGGCTCCAGGATGATTGATTGACTTGAATCATCCAGATTTGAAACTCGCGGATCTGTTCGGGGCCGAGGTCTTCGGGGAACTTGCCGAAATGCTTGGCAAAGCGATCGACGTGGTAGGTGTAGGCATCGATGGTGCGAGGAGCGAGGTTTCGCACGAGCATGTCTTCGGCCATGCGTTTCGTGATGGGCGTTTGACGTTTGCGATACGGAGTCATGGTGTCAGCCTTTGGTGAAGGAGAGAGTGCGATGGCAGTCACCGCACCGATTCACCCCATCGTGCTTGCCAATCCGAAAAGCGCAAGTCCTACAATCGTTTTAATCGGACCTGGCTCAGTCGAGTGCCAGTGGGCAGCCACTCGGATTTACCCGAATCAACATGCGGTCCAATACCCTCGATCACCGGCTCGCTTGTTGTGCGACGGAAGCAGGAAGCTTCCGTACTGACTTCGAGCAGGATGCTCGCGAGAAAGCATGCGGACTGACCACGCCCAGCAAGGTTCAGCGCGGCGGAAGAGATCCCGCGAGCCCGGACATCACCAGCGGCAGTGACGGCACCATGACCGTGCCAGCACAGGACCAATCGACAGCGCTGACGACACCGCCCACCGTCAACCACTCAAGCAACGCTCCAACCAACCTTAAGCCGAGCGGTTTAGTTCAACGTTACCGATCAGCCGGCGGCGATGGTTGATCATCCACTTCTAAACGCCCGACTTCGCC
>CAYNVI010000272.1:0-6580 GCA_964400585.1 uncultured Pirellulaceae bacterium
ATCCGCGTCTTCGAGCTGACGGCGGCCAGCACCGGACTGACGCAGCAGCAGTGCCGGGTGGCCGACCGCGAGTGCCGGGCGATCTATGTCCGCGCCGCCGGCCACGCCTCGTACTATCCCGGCGCCGACGCGATGACGCTGAAATTGGTCTATACCCCGCAAGGGAAATTGCTGGGCGGGCAAGCGGTTGGCGGCAAAGGGGTCGACAAACGGATCGACGTGATCGCCACCGCGATCGCTTTCGGCGCGTCGGTTTGGGACTTGGCCGGTCTCGATCTCGCCTATGCGCCCCCCTACGGCAGTGCCAAGGACCCGATCCACATGGCGGCCTTCGTCGCCTGCAACGATCTGCGGCAAGCCCCCTCGGTCGTGCCTCCCGATGCCGAGCTGGAACCTTTTCAGGTGGTCGACGTGCGGAATCCGGCGGAACTGAAACGGTTGCCGCTGCCGGGGGCGATCGCGATCCCCCTCGACCAACTCGCCGGACGGATCGAGGAACTCGATGCGACCCGCCCGACGATCACCGTCTGCCACAGCGGGAAACGCGCCCACGTCGCCGCCTCACAGCTGAAAAGCCGCGGGTTTCTCAACGTCGCCAACCTGACCGGCGGGATGATGGTGCGGAATCAGATTGCCGCGATGAAGTCGCATGCCGCGGAACGTCAGAACGGCCGGAACCCGGCATCGAGGACGTAGGGCGACCGCCTGACGCGCGGGAACGACATCGAGGAGACGGTCCGAACGCGCGGTCTGTTCATTGCGCTGCGGGTACCAGCACCGTCCCCCCATACGAACTGCCCGTCGGCCTGCCGGCCGGCTCCTAGTGCAACGATTCGAGGTAGGCGAGCAGATCGGCAAACTGCTTGACCGTGAGGTTGTCGATCACTCCGGCAGGCATCATCGACACTTCCTGCTTCTTGCGAAATTCGATGTCGTCCTGCGCGATCTCTTTCGCCAAGCCGTTGTTTTGACGGATCGTGACCGTCTCGGCACTCTCGGTCACGACAAAACCGGTTTCCACCTGGCCGCCGAGGGTCAACAAAGACCACGTCTCAAAGCCTTGTGCCAGCTTGGCGCTGGGGTCGAGCAGCGATTCGATCAGTTCCTCGCGTTTGTAGCGTTTGCCGATATCGACCAGGTGCGGCCCCTTGGGGGATTGGCCCTCGGCATTCGTGTGACACGCGAGGCAAGATTGGCTGACGAAGAATTCCGCGCCCGCTGCCGCGTTGCCCGGCAGTTGCTGGGCCCGCCGCGCAACTTCCTCGGCCGGCAGGTTGCCGATCAGGTTCGGGTTATTGGGATCGACTTCGCCGATCACGATCGCTTTCTCCTCCGCCCTGGCCATCGTGGGCTGCCGGGAGTTCCCCTTGCCCAGTTCCACCTGGTAACGGTCGAGGGCGGCTTCCAACGCGGCGACCGTTTCCGGGGCGGCGGTTTGGAGAGCGGTTGTCAGCACCTCGGCGATTCGCGGCGAAGCAGCCCAGGGCTGGCGGTCGTAGTAGGGGCCGGAGGTGTCGGGACGCGTCCCCCACCAGTCGCCGTCGGTGTAGGTCCCTTCCTGGAAATAGAGCCGTGCCAAGAGATCGAGCAAGACCGTTTGGTCCGCTGCGTTGGCTTGTTCCAGTCGCGCGATGATCCCCTCGACCGCGGCGGGGGTGTGCAACTGGCGGAGGACGCGGAGGGCCCCACTCCGCGCCGGCCCGTCCAGTGCGGCGAGGCAGGCTTTGTCGGCTTCCAAGGCGATCAAGGCTTGCATGGCGAGGTGCGGGATCACCCGGGCCACGTCGGGTTCGTGATGAACGACCGCTTCCTGCCGCACGCGTCCTGCTTCGTCGCGAATCACGCTCAGCGGAAGAATCGCTTCGGCTACCGTCTCGGGTTCCGCGATCGCGCCCGCCTCGGCCAACCGGGTCAGGCTGACCAGCGCTTGCCGCTGGACGCGCGCGTCCTCGCTGTGCGCGGCGGAAACGAACAAGGCTGCGGGCAGGTCCGCCAGCTGGTCGCGCCGATCGGTCAAGCCCCGCAGGGCGAACGGCCGCAGCGCTACGTCAGCTTCGACCAGGTCGATCAGCAGCGGGTGCGAGTCCGCGCCTGCCAGTTGCTGGAAGGTCATCAGGGCGGCGACACGTCCGGCCAAGGGGGCTTTCGCGTCGCGGATCAAGCCTTCCAACAACCCGTTCCGCTCCGCCGTCCCGCCCCGCCGCAACCATTCACGCTGAGCATGCAGGGCCGGGACCGAGACGCCTGAGCGAAGGATTTCCAGCAACTTCGCATCGGAAACCGAGCCCAGCTGGGGAAACGGTTTGGGAACAAACCCGGTCGGCATCAACTGGGCGACAAAGCCGACGTTCTCGTCGCTGAACTTGAAGCCGCCGTTTTTCCAGCTGCTGACGTACAGTCGTCCGCTGGTGTCGAGATCGATGTCGGTCGGCCGGGGCACATCCAAGAAGACATCCTGGTTGGCGGTAAACGACGGGCCAGTGGCAGGCAGACGATGCCGGTAAACCTTGCTGGTGCCCCAGTCGCAGGTGTACGCGGCATCGCCGTAGTCAGCGGGCCAGCGGGGATCGAACAGATACATCGCCCCACATCCCGAACCCCCTCCGTAATCGGCCAGCGGCGGCATCGTTTCGTCGGTGTAGTGAAGGTACTTCGACGGATAGCCGTAGTAAGCTTCCTGGACGATGTGGCTGAGTCGCACGTCCCAACCGCCGCCATCGTTGGTGTTGTCCCGCGTGAACATGTTTAGGTAGGGGTCGATGCAGACGTCGAGGATGTTCCGCAGGCCCCAGGCGTAGATTTCCATGTGGGTCCCATCCGGTCGGACGCGGACCACGCCTCCACCGCGACGCTGCAACTCGGTGCCGTCGATGCCGCGAGCTTCGTGGAAACCGAAATCGCCGACCGCGATGTAAATCCATCCGTCGATGCCCATCCGGATCCCATTGGTCGTATGGTCGGCGCCGCGGCGATTCACCTGGTCGGTGCTGATCCCCGTGATCAACGTCGTTTCTTCATCGGCGACGCCATCCCGGTCGGTGTCTCGAAACCGTGTCAGCGTCGGCGGGTGCAGCACCCACAACGTCCCCGCGTCGTAGACCAGTCCCCGCGGATGGTCGATTTTCGCGAAGGTTGTGAATTCATCCGCTTGCCCGTCGCCATCGAGATCACGGCAGCGGACGATTTTGCCGCGGCCCGCTTCCTTGCCGAGGGAGCCCTGTTCATCGACGCCGACATAGACGTCGCCGTTGGGCGCGGCGGTCAAGCAGACGGGATAGCCGAGCTGCGGGGGGGCGGCAAACATCCGCACTTCGAAGCCTTCCGGTGCTTTCACGTCGGCGATCGTCGGGCCCGCCGCCTGCGGTTGAACGACCGACTCGGGCAGCTCCGGCAGCGCTTCGGCGGTTGCTTCGAGTTCCCAGATGCTGCCCCAACTGCCCTTGCTGGACCCGAGGAACGTCACCCGCAGGTAGCGGGCGGTCACCGGGTCGATCTGGTGGGCGACGATCCGTCGGCGTTGCTTGTTTTCGGAAGCATCGACAACGGTCTTCCAGGCTTCGCCGTCTTCGGAGACCGCCACGCGATAGCGATAGGCGTTGTCTTCTTGCTCCCAGTGAATCCGCAGGTTTTGGATCGGCTGCGGCTGACCGAAGTCGATCTGTAACCATTCCCCGCTTGCCGGTCCGGCAGCGCACCAACGGGTGTCGAGCCGACCGTCGACCGCGTGCTTGGCGAAGTTCTGCTTGCCTGTCTCTTCACTGCTCGCCGTCGCCGTGGCCCCGAGCGCTACGTCGGCTTGACCGCAGCAGGCGACCAGACTTTGTGGTGCGGCCTGGGCCTGGTTGGTCGGGGCGGCGACCAAATCCATGATTTCCGATTGTTGGGCCGCGGTCGTTTCCCGAATGGCGGGCGCGTCTTCGCCATGAACCGCCCACAGCAGTCCGCGGGTCAACAGGTCGAGATACTGCGGCTGGGCCATCGTTTCGTTGTAATGGCCAATGGTGGTCGCGAAGACGCGGGCCTCGTGGTAACGATTGGTCCACACACAAGTCTGCGGCTTTCCATCGGACTTGCGGTCCGCCTGAGCCAGGGGAACGGCCGTGGGCCACAGCTTTTCGGCGTGGTAGAGCTCTCCCTTCGGCACGCTCCAGGATTTGCCGAAGCCAGCCATGATCGGATGGTCCGGCGCCAGGTTGTCGACGCGATAGCCATAATGAGGCCCATGTCCAGGTGACTGCAGGCCGCAGAATTCGAACCAGTTGTCGTTGCCGACGCGGTAGCAATGCATCGCGCAGTGGATCAGCACGGCGGGCGTGCCCGCGCGGTGCGGCGCCAGGATGCGTTCCAGCCAAGCCGGGTCCTTCACATTCGCAAAGCATTCGTTGTGGACGACGACATCGAATCCCTCGGCCCACTTCGGATCGTCATACAGCGGGATGCGGGCGTCGGTGGTGGAGCCCCCCTGTTGAACAACGGTCCATTGGATGTCGGCCCGTTGGGAAAGGCCTTTGGGCAAGATCAGCTTTTGCCGATCGTAATCGTGACAGCAGCCGCCCGTGACCAGCAAAGCTTGCAGGGGGCGGCCGGCGGGTTCCGCTGCCGAGGCCGCCGCAGCAAGGACCGCGAGACCGCAGCCGCTGACAAGAATAGCAAACAGCAAACGACGAGAAAATCGATGCATCGAGCGTCACAAATCGGGATGGGATGGGGGAAACCTGGCGAGGTATTATCGTCATCCGGCAGCCGAAAGAATGCAAGGTCGACACCGGGGCCCGCCGTCTCGGCTATCGTGGAAAGCGACCTGCGTATGGCCCACTCTCGCCCCCTCCACGACGGAGCTTGTTCTATGGCTTCCCCTGCCCCAGGTATTGGTCCCTCCCACGCGTCGCGTGCACCAAGTTCGTACTGTGTTCCGCTGGCGCAGAACCGGCGCGTTCCCCGCCGCGAGGCGATGCTGGCGGGCTTGGCGGCCTGCGGGGTCGGCGGGGCTGCGTTGCAGAGCCACGGGCAGTCGCCGGTCACGACGGATTCGCCCCCGGCCGATGCCCGGCGATCTTCTCCCACACGCTATCGCGCTAAAAAGTCGATCAATCAGTGGGCCTTCCCTTATCCCGATCGGATGAACCTGGAAGAGTGCCTGCGGCTGGCCAAGCAGGCGGGATTCGATGGGATCGAGCTGAATTACGATCTGGAGAACGATCTGTCGCCGGCCACTTCCGACCGCAAGCTGGCGGCGATCCGACAACTTGCCGATTCGATCGGGATCGAAATCAGCGGGCTCTGCTCGTTCCTTTTCTGGCCCTATCCGTTGACCAGCAACGACGTCAGCAAACGCAAGGCGGGGATCGAGCTGGCCGGCAAGATGGCTGCCGCCGCGCACCAGCTGGGGGTGGAGAACCTGTTGGTGGTGCCCGGCGCGGTCCACATCCCTTGGCGGGATGATCACGAGCCGGTTCCCAACGATGTCTGCCAGCGGCGGGCCGAGGCGGCGATCGGGCAACTGGTCAAGCCAGCCGAACGGATGGGCGTCTCCCTCAACATGGAGAACATCTTCTTCAACGGCTTCCTGATGACCCCGATGGAGATGGTCGATTTCGTCGATGGCTTCGGCAGCTCCCACGTGCAGGTCCACTTCGATACCGGCAACATCTCGATGTTCCAGCACGCCGAGCACTGGGTGCCGATCCTGGGGGAACGAACGAAGAACATCCACTTCAAGGAATTCACCAAGAAAGGAACCGATTACTCGCTGGAAACCTTCCGCCCCCTGCTCGATGGAACCACCAACTGGCCGGCGGTGATGGCGGGGTTGGAGGCGATCGACTACGAAGGCTTCGTGACCTTTGAATATTTCCATCCCTACCCGCATTACCCCGAAGCGTTGATCTACCAAACCTCCGATTCGCTGGATCGGATTTTGGGACGGATCTGATCCCGCCCGCGTGCGGTACGCGGCGTGACAGCCCGCTTGGTATACCGAGCCCGCTTGTTAGAGGGCGAGCACACGGTCCATCTGGGCGGCGATCTCGGCGAGCCGTTCGCGGCCGCCGCCGCGGACTTCGGCGGTCGCCCACCCTCGGTAGTCGATCTTGTTCAGCTCGTCGCGAACCTTGGCCCAGTCGATGCTCCCTTCCCCCAGCGGCCGGTCGAAACCTTTTCGCATCCCCTCGCGCATCGCTACCTGCAGGTCGTATTCCTTGATGTCGAGTTTTTGGATGCGGGAACCCAGCACCTGGATCCAGTGCTGGGGCCAGCCCCAGCGGACGACGTTGCCGACGTCGAAATAGCTTTTGACGTACGGGCTGTCGAGTTCATCCAGGTAACGGGCCATCGTCAGCGGCTCGATCAGGAAGGTGGCCCAGACGTTTTCCAGCAAGATGAAGACCTGGTGTTTCTCGGCATGTTCGCTCGCCTGGCGGATGATCTTCTGCGTTTCCGCGTAGTTCTGCAGGTAGGGAATCGAGGCGTCGTAGCGAACGACGTGCAGCACCGAGTTGGCTCCCATCTGCACCGCTTGGTCGATCGCTTCTCGCAGCGTCGGATTGCTGGAATGGACCAGGCCATGGATCGGAAAGTCGAG
>CAYNVI010000273.1:0-6570 GCA_964400585.1 uncultured Pirellulaceae bacterium
GTCGGCGGCCCAGCGGGCGACGCCGTCGATGGCGGAGCGGGCGGCGGGATCGTCGAGTTCTGAAAGGACACGCGCGGCCAACCGTTCCGCCGAAGCGTCTTGTTGGGATTGCAGCAGTCGCTGCAGCCCGTCACGGATGATCTCCCCTGCCGCGGGGTGCCTGAGCGTCTGCCCGAGCAGCGCCTCCCAGAGCTCCTGGTCGTCGTGGACCGCGGCGTCACGCAGGGCCGCTGCCAATACGAAGGGAGCCGCCGGTTCCGCGGGATCCGCGTCCAGAACCAGGCGTCGCCGCAGGGCGGCGATCGGTTTGCTCGGATCGTCGTCTGGCGGCGACGACAGCCGGATGACCGCCCGGCGGGCCGCTGGCGTCTCGGGATGCGCGTTGATCAAACGCCGTAAACATTTCGTCGCCCGCGCCGGCTCGCCGCCTCGTTCCCAGCAGGCCGCCTCGGCTTGCAGCACCGCGGCGGCATCGGGCGATGCGGGAAACTCCTCGAGGAACTGCTCCATCCGGAGGGCGGCCTGCGACGGGGTTTCCGCCCCCAAGGCCGCCGCCCAGGCAGCTCCCAATTGGGCCACTTGGCGGTCTTCGCCGTCGGGAAGCACTTCCCCGTGCCATCGATAAAACTGCAGCGCGATGGACGCGTGCTCCGCTTTCAGGCAACGCGTGCCGAGCTGCAGGACGAGCGAACCGAGGGGCCGCAGGTCGACGTCGGCTTCGACGAGTCGCGGGCTCTGCTGCTCGAGCAATCGGACCGCCTGCCGATAATCCTGGTGTTGGAATTGGGCGCGCAAGGCGGTGCGTACCGCCAGCAGGCGATGACCGGGGGAGGGTTCGCCGTCGAGGACCGATCGGCAATGCGCCAAGGCGTCTTCCGCCTGCTTTCCACGGACGGCGGCGTCGGCGGCAGCCAGCCGCAGCACCGTCGCTTCGGACGGCTGGGAGGCGAGGGCCAATGCCGCCTCGAAGGCCTGTTGAGCCAAGCCGGGTTCGCCGAGTGCCAGCCGGGCCTGACCGAGCGCGATTTGCGCCGATTTGCGTTCCGGTTCACGCGGGCTGCTCTCGAGAAACGCTTGCAATTGCTCGGCGGCGGCGGCCGCTTCTCCCCGCCGCAGCTGCCCCAGACCCGCTTGCAACGAGGGCCTCGTCGCGGGGGGCGCAGACCAAGCGACACTCGGAGGAAGGCATCCCCCCAAGATCGCCCACAGCAAGCATTGCCGAACCGATGTATGCATTCCTTGGCCCCTCCTTGGCCGCCGATTCCCGCCCCGGACCGTAGCAATCGCCGCCGCCTCGTGGCAAGCCCGAAACGGCATGGTGGCAGTCCGGGTAGCGCGATTGGGACGAGCTCGGGCGGGACCGGCAGGGGGGTCGGGGCGTAAAAAAACCGCCGAAAGCAGGCATGCTTCCGGCGGTTGAGAAATTCACGTGGACGCGAACGGATCCCCGCGAGGGGAGTCGCCCGGGGCAAGCGTTAGGCGTTGTCCTCTTCGCCCTCTTCGTCCTCTTCCGACGAAGCGGCTTCGCTTTCGCTGGAGGCCGATTCCTCGGATCCGCCCATCGGAATCAGCAGACCGCCCTGGCCGAGGCCCCCCTTGAGGTCCTCATCGCCCGCGGTCTTCTGACGTTCTTCTTCGGCGGCCGCCACTTCCTGATCCTCGGCCCAGTCGACCCGTTTCCGCGAAAGCCCGATCTTCCGTTCGTCGGTGTCGACCCGCAAGATCTTGACCTCGATCTCGTCGCCCACTTTGACGACTTCTTCGGGGTCTTCCACCTTGTGGTCGGCCAGTTCGGAGATGTGGAGCAAACCTTCCAGGCCGTCCTCGAGGCCGACGAAGACCCCGAAGTTGGTGATCTTCGTGACCTTGCCTTGGACCACCTGACCGGGCTGGTATTTCTCGGGGATGTCGGTGGTCCAGGGATCGCTATCGAGCTGCTTGAGCCCGAGGGCGATCCGCCGCCGACCCTGGTCGACGCTGAGCACCCGGCAACGGACTTCCTGGCCCTTTTCCAGCAATTCGCTGGGATGGCTGATCTTCCGCGTCCACGACATGTCGCTGACGTGCAGCAAGCCGTCGATCCCTTCTTCGAGTTCGACAAAGGCCCCGTAGTTGGTGAGGTTGCGGACGTGTCCGGTGACGTCGCTGTTCTCCGGATACTTTTCCAGCACCTCGTCCCAGGGGTTCTTTTGGGTCTGCTTCATGCCGAGCGACAACTGCTGGCCTTCGGGGTCGACGCCCAAGATCTTGACTTCGATCTCGTCGCCGATGTTGACCAGTTCGCTGGGATGGTTGACCCGCTTGGTCCAGCTCATCTCGCTGATGTGGACCAGGCCTTCGATGCCCGGTTCCAGTTTGACGAAGGCCCCGTAGCTCATCACGTTGACGACTTCGCCGCGATGGGCGGTGCCGACCGGGTACTTCTCTTCGATGTTTTCCCAGGGATTGCGATCTTTCTGCTTCAGGCCGAGCGCGATCTTTTGCTTTTCGCGGTCGATGTGCAGGACCTTGACCTCGATCTCTTGGTCGATCGAGACCATTTCGGAAGGATGGCCGATCCGTTCCCAGGCCATGTCGGTGATGTGCAACAGGCCATCGATCCCGCCGAGGTCGACGAAGGCCCCGAAGTCGGCGATGTTCTTGACGATCCCTTTGCGGATCTGGCCGTTTTCCAGTTCCTTCATCAGGTAAGCGCGATCTTCTTCGCGCTGCCGCTCGATCAGCGAGCGGCGGCTGATCACGATGTTGCGGCGGGTGTCGTCGATCTTCAGCACTTCGGCCTGGATCACGCGGCCGATGAAATCGCCGATATCGCCGGGGCGCCGGATGTCGACCTGGCTGCCGGGCAGGAACACATTGACGCCGATGTCGACCAGCAGGCCGCCCTTGATCTTGCGGATCACGGTTCCGGTGACCACTTGGCCCTCGGCGACCGATTCCATCATCTCTTCCCATTGGATGATCTTCTCGGCCTTCCGCTTGCTCAGCGAGATCATCCCGTAGGGGTCGTCCGCCGCCCCCAGCTCGTCCTCCATCTCCTCGATCAGGACCTTGACGGTGTCGCCCAGCTTGGGGGGGGCTTCTTCGGGGCCCCACTCGTCGACGCTGATCGTCCCTTCACTCTTGAAGCCGACGTCGACCAACGCCCATTCGTCGTTGAGTTCGACGATCCGCCCGTCGACGATTTTTCCTTGAATGTAGTCTTGTTGCTCTTGTTCGAGCGCGTCGAGCAGCAGGTCCTCGGTCTCCTCTGCAGGGACCAAGAGCGCCAGCTCGTTTGCCAAATCGTCGTCTTCGAGGGAACGAATGAGGTTGCGGTTAACCATAAAAGCTCAGTTGTGGACGAACGCCGAGAGGCCTTGCCGGGGGGGCCTCCGTTTACGCGGACGCCAAGAGAAGCTACAACCGCCGGGACGTTCGAGGGGCTAGAGAAACGGGTAAAAGAACACGACATCGGGGGCCAAACCGCTGCACGTCCGGTTCCCAAGAGGGGGACGCAGAGGCCGGCCAAGGATGCCGCACAACCCGCAAAAACTAGCAAAGCCGTCCGCTTGCCACAACGGCCAACCGCGGCGAACGCGGCTGAAACGTTTTAGTTTTCCAAAAAAATTGCAGATTATCGAGATCGATCCACCATGACCGGGAAAACCTCCCCCTCGCTCCGCGTTGCCCTCGGGGGTGACCATGCCGGCTTCCCCTTGAAACAGCTGCTCGCCGACACGCTGCGGACCGGCTTGCTCTTCGCCGCCAGCGGAGCTCCCCCCGTGGCCCAGCTCAAGAGCCTGGTCGATTGCGGCACCGATGACGAAGCGAGCACCGATTACCCGGACTTCGCCGCGGCCGTGGGCCGAGAGCTGATCGCGGGACGCGCCGACCGAGGGATCCTCGTCTGTGGCAGCGGCGTCGGGGTCAGTGTGGCAGCCAACAAAATTGCCGGGATCCGGGCCGCCGTTTGCCACGATACCTACACGGCCCATCAAGGGGTCGAGCACGACGATATGAACGTGCTCTGCATCGGGGCTCGAGTGATCGGGTCGGAACTGGCGATGGAAATCGTCCGGTCCTTCCTGCTGGCGCGGTACGAGCCGGCCGAACGGCATGCTCGCCGGCTGGAGAAGGTTCTCCGTCTGGAGCGGGAAGGCTTGCCGCCGCAAGCCTAGAAGTCGTACCAAATGCCGCCGCCGTAGAGTTGCTCGTGCTTGTCGAAGAAGGCGAACTGCGTGCTTTTCCCATTCACGTAGAAGAGGCCTACCCGCAGCATCCCGCTGTCGCGGTGCCCGCGCCATGCCCAGCCGAGTTCCAGATTGCCGTAACCGCCAAAGTCGAATTCCTGGCGAAGATGGCCGTGGATCGCAAAGAAGGGGGCACCCCCCAGCCCGGTGGCGAAGCGAGGCGCTTGCTCGATCCCGAAGCGGAGGTCCCAAGGCTGACTGACGTCGTGATAAAACGCCCAGCTGGTCTCGGCGTACAGCCGCCTGGCCGGCGTCAACCAATAACCGACCCCCGCAAAGAGGGCGTCGCGGACGACGTTCAGGCGGTTGAATCCGGGGTTGCGGAGGAGGAATTCATCACCGACGTGCGCGCTGAGATGGTAGTAGCCGAAACGGGTGTGCAAGCGGCCGAGGCTGACCGAAAGCGGCACGCCCGCGCGAAAATCGCTCGATTCGAGATCCATCGACCGGTCGGTATTCAGCCGCACCAGGCTGGCGCCTTCGACATCCAGCTGCACCCCGCGCCGGTAAGGGCCGTCGGGGGTCTCGTTCAAACGGATCAAACCGACCCGGCCCCCCAGCGAGCCTTCCAAGTAGTCCTCTTCCCCCAAAGTTCCTCGCGCCGCCAGACGCGAGGCCTTTACATCGGCCAGATAGAACGGGTAGAGCGAGCCGTTGGGAAGCAGTTCCCAAGTGCCCACCCCGGGCCCCAGGCCTCCCGGCCCCCAGCCTCCGGGGCTCCAGTGCCCCTGACCGATCGCACCCGGGCCGAGCGGACCCGGGCCGAGCGGACCCGGGCCGAGCGGACCCTGAGCGAGCGGACCCGAGTTGGGGAACGCATCGAGTTCGACCCGTTCGGGCGCCAGGGCCAGGCGAGACGAAAACAGCGAAGGGGCGGTCGGGGCTGCCCCGTACGGATCCCAGCGGTCTGTGGCCGACGATTCCTGCCCGACCACCGACCGCGGCGCTGCGAAGATCAACGCGAGGGCGACCAGCCCGCTGGCGACGGCGCCCGCCGTCGCGGGACGGGGGCGAGGAAGGGATGCAAAGCGGAGCGGATCGGGGGGAGGGCCGAGCAACATGGGTTCGCGAGGTGCCTGTGCGAAGGGAGCGATGAAGGCCGCAGGGCCCATACCGGGGGTTCCCCGTCGCGATAGCGAGCCCGCCCGCTCACAGGCGCCGGGCCGCCGTTTCCCGATCACCGCTTCGGCTGGAACGGCACGCCGGAGAAGTCCCCGGCGTTGGCTATAGCGGGAATCGCCGCGGAAGTGCTAGACCAACCTTTGCAAGCATTTAGCAAAACTTTCCAGAAGCGGCAATTTTTCGACCATTTCCCCGCCCGCTGATCCCGGCACAGGCCGCGGTCCGCCGCTTCAGGTCGATTTTCGTTTGGTTCCGATCGATTCCAGCGGCACCACGTCGCGGTGGGCCGGGCTGGCCGGATTGCGCGGACAGTGGCCACAACCGCTGATCGGCCCCGAGTCGGAGCCAAACGCCTTCGACACGGTCCGGGCGACGCGGCGGATCAACCAGGCGGCGGCCGCTGCCACGATCAACAGCGTCACCCAGGTTTGCCAGTCGGCCAGCGGCAGCCCCAGCGACAACATGAGGATCACCAGAAAAAAAGGAAGGACCAAGGCGGAACGAGTAGGGGGATCAGCCGATGCGGATGCCCACCTGGTAGACGACCAACGCCCCTAGGTAAGCCAGCACGGTCATATAGGTGAAGCTAAACACGGGCCAAAACCAGCTGTTGGTTTCGCGACGAATCACCATCAGGGTGCTGACGCATTGCGCGCAGAGGGCGAAGAAAACCATGATCGAGAGGGCGACCGGGATGTTGTAAACGGGGCGGCCGTCGGGCCATTTTGCCGCCCGGATTTTTTGGACCAAGCCTTCGTCCGACTCGTCGACTTCGCCGCCCAGGCTGTAGATCGTGCCCAGCGTGGCGATGATGACTTCCCGGGCGGGAAAGCTTGCCAACGCGCCGACGCCGATTTTCCAGTCCCAGCCGAGGGGCCGGACGACCGGTTCGATCGCGTGCCCCAAACGGCCTAGCAGGCTCGTTTCCAGTAACCGCGCGCTCTCCTGGTTGTAGGCCTCCTGGAGCGCTGCCAATTCCGTCGCTGCGGGACTCGCTGGGGCCGCGGCGACGTTGCCCGCGGCTTCCGGCGTGCTCTCCAGGGTCGCCTGCAGTTGCGAGATTTCCGCTTCCAGGGCGAGTTGCCGCGAATGGTCGCCAGGCCAATAACCGGCGGCCCAGATCACGATCGAGGCGGCGAAGATCAACGTCCCCGCCCGGACGACGAAGGCCTTGCACGATTCGTAAACCCGGGCAAGGACCACCCGCCAGGAAGGG
>CAYNVI010000274.1:0-6551 GCA_964400585.1 uncultured Pirellulaceae bacterium
ACTGATCGGGTCGAGGTCGCCCAGCTTTTCGATCGAGGCCCGCAGGCCTTCGATCGCGGGGGCGAGCCGGTCGGCGACCGCCGTCACGGTATCGGTGACCTTCACGAATTCGCTCGGATAAGCCTTCAGGGCCGAGGCGTTGGCAACGGTTGCGGCCCGCCCGTCGGGCGCGTGACCAAGCTGGACGACGCGTTCGGCGATCTCGTCACTCCCCAGACGCACCGAATCGATGATTTCATCGAGCTGGAGGTGGATCGATCGGAAGTTGGCCCCGACGACGTTCCAATGCGCCTGCTTCAGCTGCAGGGCGAGGTCGACCAGGTTCACGAGATCCTTCTGCAATAGCTCGACAGTCGCCTGGGCATTCTTCTCGGACAGGACATGACGATGAAACGTTGCCATCGGGGTTCTCCTCAGCGGATCATGGGGTCGGGATGAAGGCCACGGCCGCTCCTGCCAGCAGGAACGACTGTGAGAAAAATATTACGACTCCAAGCGGTGAGGCGGAAGCCATCGCTGACTCCGTCCTCGACGCGCGGAAGCTCTGAAAATGGAAACCGCCCGCCCCGGGCGAAAGCGGTTCAGCGACACGGTGGCAAACCCACCCGCGGACGGTAGCCGCGCGGCTACCGGCGGAAGCTGGCGACCACCGCCGGAAGCGGCTTGCCGTCCGCCGGGGTGCCGGGCGGCTTCAGCCATCGCGTGCTGCCGACGCCCGCAGCAGTGCTCTACCGGCCAGGCGAACGGATTGCCAGCCGTGCGTTCAGGGCAATCGGCATGCCAACCTCGTTTAGAAACAACCGCCGCCCGCCGACGACGGGCAGGCGATCGTTTAGGATGGGGGCGGTAGCCCGCTGCAGGCTGCCTCCGGGTGTCGGTCGCCCGGCCCCCCTCACTCTGTTCCTGCCTGCTCGACGTGGAGGCCCCCCGATGCCGCATCCTGTTGCTCCCCCTCGCCCCCTGCTCTCTCATCTCGCTCGTTCGCTGCGGTGGGCCGCCGTGACCGCCGTGCTGGTGGGCGGAACCGCGGGGGTCTCTGGGGCGGACGAGTTCTCGGAGCAGGTCTCGGAGCGGGCCTCCGAGGCGGCGGCCGGGAAGGCCCAGCGGCCAAACATCTTGTTTTTCCTTACCGATGACCAACGCCACGACACGCTGGGCTGCGCCGGCCATCGGATCGTCCAAACGCCGACGATCGACCGCTTGGCTGCCCAGGGGGTCCGCTTCGAGAACATGTTCGTCAGCCATTCGATCTGCTGGGTCAGTCGGACGACGATCCTGACCGGTTTGACCGCCCGCACCTTTGGTTCGCCGGCGCAGCCCGATGTGGCCCAGCCCGACGCGCTGACGCATTTGTTTCCCGATCTGATGCGCACCGCGGGCTACCGGGTCGGGTTCTTTGGCAAGTGGCACGCCAAGATGCCGAAAGGCTTTCAGCCGGCGGCGCACTTCGATGCTTTTGAAGCGATCTTTCGCAATCCTTACTTCAAACGCCAAGCGGATGGCTCGCAGCGGCACGAGACCGAATTGATCGCCGATCGCGGGATCGAATTCCTCGAGCAGCAATCGGCGGATCAGCCGTTCGTGCTCAACCTTTGGTTCAATGCCGCCCATGCCGAGGATCGCGATCGCCGCCCCGGGAGCGGTCACTTTCCCTGGCCCCAAGCGGTCGATGGGATGTACGACGACCAGCAAATCCCACCGCCACGCTTGGGCGGCGAGGAAATCTTTGCCAACCAACCCGAGTTCCTAAAAAATTCGATCAACCGCCAGCGGTTCTTCTGGCGGTGGGATACGCCGGAGAAATATCAAACGAACATGCGCGCCTACTTTCGGATGCTCAGTGGCATCGACGGGGCGATGCGGCGGGTCCTGGATGTGCTGCAGGCGCGGGGGCTGGCCGAGAACACGATCGTGGTCTACTCCGCCGACAACGGCTACTACATGGGGGATCGAGGCTTTGCCGGGAAGTGGTCGCACTATGACCAATCGCTCCGCGTTCCCTTGATCATCTACGATCCCCGCCAGGCGGAAACGCCAGGGGGCCGGGTCGCCGAGCAGCTGGTGTTGAATCTCGATTTTCCCGCGACCTTCCTCGATTGGGCCGGCATCGGCATTCCCTCTGCCTATCAGGGACGCAGCCTGCAACCGATCGTCGCCGGACAGCCCACGCCCGACTGGCGGGAAGAGACTTTTCATGAGCACGTCGCCTTGCGTCCACGGCTGTCGTGGGAGGGGCTGCGGAACCCGCGCTTCAAGTACGCGCGGTACTTCGATCAGCAGCCCCCCTACGAGATGCTTTACGATTTGCGTCGCGATCCCGACGAATTGCAAAACATCGCCGGCGATCCCGCCTATGCCGCAACCCTGGAGGCGATGCGGCAGCGGTGTGCCGGGCAGGTGGAAGCCTACGGCGGCCCCTTGGCTCCCTACGAGCCGCGGTAGCCGCCAGGGAAAAAATTCCATCGCAGGCTGCTGATCAGGACCAGCAGGGTGGCTGCATACAGCAGCTGGGCGGAAAGCATTCCTAGCAGGACCCACCAACCGATCAGCAGCCCGACGCCCCAGCGGTTGGTCGGGCGGTGCCAGGCCAGCGGCAGGCCGAGCAGCGGCAAGAGGACCAGCAGATGCGTCAGGCTGTTGCCCAGGGTCGGTCGAGAAAGCAGGCCGCCGAGATCGAAGAGCCGGGCGTCGGTAGGAGCGACCAAGGCCAAGGCGGCGTTCCCGTTCCACCACGCGCTGCCAGCCAGTTGGGTCAACAGGACCGTGATCAGCCAGAGGGTGGTGTGGGTCTGCAAGAGTCGGAGCGATAGCCCTGCGGTCCAGTCATTGGCTCGATCCCGGGAACGCGGTGTGGGGACGAAGGCGCAGTAGGCCAAGCCGAAGGCAAGGGGAAGTTCCGCCAGCCCCGCTAGGAAACTCGCCCGGTTCGCCAAGCCGAGGAAAGCAAGCCAGAGCAGGGCGGTGGCGATCCGGCCGCCGCGACCGGCGGCGACCACTGCGGCCAGGCCGATGCCGGCGGCCAGGTAGGCTCGCATGATCAGCGGCGAGCCGGTCCAGAAGAGGGGCGACAGTCGCCATCGTGCGGTCGAAGCGGAATCGGTTTCGCTGATCAGGCGGGCAAAAACTTCCCGGTCGGCAACCCCGCCGTCGGCAAACCAGAACCCGATGTCGCTCCAGTAAGACGCAAAGTAGAGGAGGGTGAGGATCGCCAGTCCGCTGCGGATCTGGCCGACCCGGCGGAGCGAGCCCGGGGAGAACCAAAAGCGGTCCCAGGCACTGGGCGGGGCATCGGCGAGGGGCCCGCCGGCGGCCGGCTCACTCATCGGTCGATTCCTCCCCGGGCGAAGCGGTTAACGCATTCTGGCGACGCTCGTTCAGCTCGATAAAACGCGGCGCTCCGGCCTCGTGCACGACCGCCGCGCGGTAGGCCTCCTTTTCGAAGTACGGGAACTGCTCGAGCATCGCATTCTCTTGGGCGATCAGGCGAAAGGCTTGGACGTCTGCGTCGGCGACCAGGTTTCGCGCCAGCAGGCCTGCTAGCCCGACCTCTTGCTGGCGCGCCAATCCGGCGGTCATGGCGGCCCAGCGTTGGTAGCGTTTACGAGCCTCGCCGCCCGGCCAGCCGACGGCGGGCAGCGGTTGCCAGCCAGAGTCCGAGTCGCCGGCATCGGCAGGTCCGGTCGGCAGCGAGCGCCGCTGGAACTGCAGCGCTGCCGTGTCGGTCCCTGTGTGCAGGAAGTAGATCGGGCGATGATCCACCTGCAAGTGCAGTGGCTGCAGGTACCAGCTAAAGAAACGCTGCAGCCGGCTTTCCACCTCGGACGGTTCCACGATCGCCGCGTAGGTCACCAACAACAGGAACCCGTGGGCGATCAATCCCACGGTGATCAGCGAGCGGACGGGCGGTGACGGTAGCGCAAGCGCGGGCGGAAAGCCTGCCGATGAGGCGTCGGAGGAAGGATCCGGCGAGCGGGGCTCCGCGGATCGTGCTGGTTGGGGCGGCCGAGGCATCGGGAAGCTCAGGGAAGGAAGGACGCCCCGAGTCTACTTGCTGGACCCGCCGGAGGTAGGGAGCGACGCCGAATCGTCCCGAAGGAAGCAAAAAAAACGCACGGTTGACTGCCGGGTGGCAGCAAACCGTGCGGTTTGTATGAGGAGAACGCGGGCCGGGTGTTTCGCTCGTCGGGGAGTGGAACGACCTCGGTACGTCTCCGCAAAGCGGTTTAGGTTCGCAAAGCGGTTTAGGCTTCGGTCTTTTCGCCTTCTTCGGAAGCTGCTTCCGAAGCTTCGGGCGCGGGAGGCGCTTCGGCTTCGGGAGCCGCAGCTTCGCCTTCGCTCGCTTCGGCGGGAGCCGCTTCCATGATGACTTCGCCACCGGCGCAGGCATCGCAGGCGGCGGCCGGGGCACAAGCCGGTTCGCAAGCGGGAGCACAGACGGGCTCGCAAACCGGAGCCGGTTCACAGACGGGCTCGGGAGCGCAGCAGGTCGGCTCAGGAGCGCAGCAGCTGTTGTGCTTGGCACGCAACCGGTCCAGCAGGCCGCCGCAATCGCGCTTGCCCGAGAAGAGTCCGCCGCCGCAACCGCGGTTGCCCGAGAAGAGTCCGCCGCCGCAACCACGGTTGCCCGAGAAGAGTCCGCCGCCGCAGCCGCGGTTACCCGAGAAGAGTCCGCCGCCGCAGGCGCGCTTGGCGAACAGGCCGCCGCCACAGCCGTGACCGGCTTGGGCCGACGATTCGGTCAATGCCAGGCCGGCACCGACCAGCAGCGCGAAGGCTGCGATTCCACTCAATACGATACGATTCATCAATGTCTCTCCAGTCAAGGTTTGGAAATACGACCGTGCGTTCCTCTTCCGCACGTTTGTCAGCGAGCCGCCTACGTCGGCGACAAACTACTCGATCCCGGATGAGGAACTTCCTGCACCATGGCAAATCCAGTCGGTCCGGGAAACTGGGCGACTCAGGTAAAATGTGCCGGTCGCGCAGTTTGGCTGTTAACCTAACGTCAGATCGAACGCTGTCAATCTGCTCGGGCAAAAATCGCACAAAAGTTGCCACCCGCTGGGTTCGTGCGGCAGATCGCCGCGTTTAAACGATTCAGACGGGTGCGCCGCTTGCGCGGATTGCCCGGTTAGCGGGCGGCTGGCGATTTTTCTGGTCGGAAAAGTTTTGACAGCTTTTTCATCTGCCGTTAGACTGCGCCCTCCGATTATTCCGTCTGAATCGCCGCCAGGCATCAACCCGCTCCGGTGGGCAGGCTTGCTCGACGATCGCAGCGGACCCACCTGGCCCACCCACCGGAGACCGTTCCGCCCCGAACGGTCTCTCCCTTGCCCCGAAACGAACAGCCGGATGCCGAGCCGCCCGCCCGCGGTTCGGAGACGTTTGGCTTTCGGCTTGCGATTTTTCCTCCCACCTTCTGACCGTTTGTCACAGTCGATCGCCTTGGCCGCTAGGAGTGGGTCAATCCCGGTGGCCGGCTTGCCGACTAACATCCTGCTGAATGGAGCGTTCTCGTGTTGAATCGATGCCCTGGAAACGAGCTGAGTCGTCGTGGCTTTCTAGCCGCTGGAGCTTTAGGTGGGGTTGGCATGACGTTGGCCGACCTGTTGATGATGCAGCAGGTCAGTGCGGAGCAAAAGCACTATGACTTCGTTGAGGCGAAAGCCAAAAGTGTGATCCACATCTACCTGCCCGGGGGGATGGCGCAGCAGGAATCTTTTGACCCCAAGCCCTACAGCCCGCTGGAATACCGCGGTGAGATGGGGACGGTCAAAACGAATACCGGCGAGGTGTTCTGCGAATCGTTGCCGCAGTTGGCCAAGCGGGCGGACAAGTTCTCGGTGATCCGTTCGATGACGCATGGCGAAGCCGCTCACGAGCGTGGCACGCACAATATGTTCACCGGTTACAAGCCGAGCCCTGCATTGAAGTTCCCGAGCTTTGGGAGTGTCGTTAGTCACGAGTACGGTCCACGGAAAAACCTGCCGCCCTACGTCTGCATCCCGAGGATGCCCAACGAGTTCGCGGGTAGCGGGTACCTGAGCAGTTCTTACGCTCCGTTTTCGCTGGGCAGCGATCCCAGCCAAAGCAACTTCAAAGTGCGGGACCTCGACCTGGCCGGGGGGGTCGATATGGAGCGGTTCTCGCGGCGGAAGTCGGCGCTCGAGTCGGTCAATCAACGCTTCGACCAGATGACCAATGCCGACAGCGTGGTCGCGATGGATTCATTCTACGAGCGTGCCTACGGCCTGCTGAATACGCCCGAAGCCCGGGCCGCCTTCGACATCGAGAAAGAAGACGGCAAGCTTCGCGATCGTTACGGTCGCGATCAGGCGGGGCAGCGGCTGCTGATGGCGCGGCGGCTGGTCGAATCGGGTGTGCGGTTGGTCACGTTGACCTACGGCGGCTGGGACATGCACCAGCAGATCACTCGCGGTTTCCGCCGCACGATGCCGTCGTTGGACCGGGCCCTCAGTGTCCTGATCGACGACTGGTCCGACCGCGGGATGCTCGACGAAACGCTGGTGATGGTCAGCAGCGAATTCGGG
>CAYNVI010000275.1:0-6547 GCA_964400585.1 uncultured Pirellulaceae bacterium
CCGCTGCCCGACTCGCCACTGCCCGACTCGCCACTGCCCGACTCGCCACTGCCGGACTCGCCGCCGCCTGACTCTCGACTGCCAGACCCTCCACTGCCTGACTCTCGACTGCCCGACTCGCCGCTGCTCGACTCGCCGCTGCTCGACTCGCCGCTCTCGCCCGACTTCCCGCGGCCGCTCGCTTGCGTTCCGGATCGACCGGATTGGGATCCCTTTCCCCCGGACGCCGTTTCACCTTCGCCTTGAGAACCGCCGGGCTGCTGGCCGCCGGTCGCGTCGCCGGACGCCGGCGCATCGCTGGGCTGGCGGACTTTGCCAACATCGGGATCGGCCGGGCCGTCGGGCTTGACCCCTTCGTTCCCCCAGCCGAAACGACTGGGCGTCAACCAATCGGGCGATTCGATCGCGGGCAATTCGGCGACCGCCAGCAGGTGCCCGGGCATGGGGAGGGCGAAGCAAGCCAGCAGGAGCAGCGCCGTCAGCACGGCGCCGCCGGCGACCCAGGCGATCGAAACGTCCGAAGGCATCTCGGCCCCTCGTTGCCGCAGGTACCGCCGCAATCCCAAAAAACTGGTGACGACCAGCAAGGTCAGGGTGGCGAAAAGGTAGATGCCCAGCGCCATCGCGGCCTGATTCCGCACCACTTCCTGAGCGGGCAGGAAGAGCTGTCCCAGTCCGAACAGCGGAAGCGCCGCGAGCGCCAGGTAGAAGACCGTCTTTCCCGGTTTGTGCGTCCGCTTTCGCTTGCGCCGGGACCGATCCGGAGAAGTCGCCGGGGCAGGATCGACCGAGTGGTCGGTCGTCCCATCGAGCGAGACGTCGGATGGCTCGGTCGCTCGTTTGCCGCCGAAGAGCCCTCCCGATTCGATCAAGCCCTCGCCGCTGGCATCTTTGCCTTCGTCGATCACGGTGCAATCGAAAGTGATCCGGTCGGCGAGGAACCAAACCAGCGTCACCACAAAGATCGCCAACAAGAGATTGGTGAAGGTGCTGAGCACAAACACGACCGCCAAACCAAGCGCCCCGGCGTAGAGCATCGCGCGTTCTCGGCCGAATTCGATCGAAATCCGGGCGATCCCCGTCGCCCCCATGATGAACATGAACAGGATGTAGGTCAGGCGTGCCGAGTAGGGACCGCGATAAAGACAGAGGATCACAAAATGCATCAAGGCCGCCAGCATCACCACGATCAGCGAAGGGCAGATCGCCATGGCGGCGTAGTCGGCAGCGGTGAGCGAGCGGCGTCGAGACATCGGCGTTAGCGGAGGATGATTTGTTGGCAAACGTGAGGCAGAGAAGCCTCGTCACGGAGAGGAAGGACCGTGATCCCGGCGGCGATCAGCGGACCCGCGATCCGGGAAAAGGCTTCCTGGTCGTAGGTGTTGACGGCGACCGCGACGGCCCAGCCGCGTCGCGCCATCCCCAGCAGCGCGGCGGTCGCTGCTTCGCGGCTTGTCTGCAGGACGACCAGCAGCGTCGTATCGCGGGCCAGACGCGGTTCGCTTTCGATCAACGTCGCTTCGAGCATCAGTCCGTCGGAACGTTCCAGGCGGGCAAGCTGGCGTTGGATGTCGCGGGCGTGGACCGGGCCACGATCGGCTGCCAGGATTACCGGCCGCAGACGGTCATCCTCGCCTCGCATGGCGGAGTGCTGGCGAACCGCGTCCCGGGTCCGATAATCGCTCGACCAGCCTTCGGTGCGGATCCGATCGGCCGCGTCTCGCCCGTTGGTGACCAGCCCCACCGGTTGGTTCATTTCATACATCGCCGAGGCCAGCGAGGCCGCGAAGGTGATGGCCAGTTCGCTCCGCATCGGTTCTTGGTCGGCCGGATTACTGTCGACATGCAGGTCCAGGATCAACGTGATCCCGGCAACCGACGTCTGTTCATAAATCTTGCTGTGCAAGCTGCCGGTACGGGCGGTGGCGGCCCAGTGGACCTGCCGCATCGGATCGCCCGGTTGCCACTGCCGAATCCCCTTGAGCCGCGTCGGATCATCCATAATCCGTTCCCGCATGCGGATTTCACCAAGCGGACGACGCGAGGCGATGTCGTAGCCGCTGAGCGGGAGCACCTTGGGCATCACCAGCAGGTACTGCGGTTCGGCACCGACACGGTAGCGGCGATGGAGTCCCATCAGGTCGCCGGTCTCCAGCACCGTCGGGCCAATCTGATAATAGCCGCGCCGGTTGCAGGTCAGCCGGTAGGCCAGCAGCCGACTGCGGCGAGGGCCCAAAAGCATCACCCGGATGCGGGTGCCGTCGACCTGCAAGGCAGGCGGTCGGAACAGCAACGCGCGACGCGGCAGCAGGTCTTCGACCAGCAACCAGGGGATGGGGAGCGATCCTTGATTGCGGATTTCGATCTCGATCGGAATCGTGGTCCCGATCTCCGCCTCCAGCGGACCGTTGTGGCGAATCGCCCGCGGGCTGCGGCTCCAGATCTCCGCCAACAAGCGGCTGAGCCCCAACATGCCGATCGCCGCGTAGGCGGCATACAGCCACAACGAGGCGCCGAAAAGCATGCCCAGCAACAGCAGCAAGGCGATCCCGGCGGCCCAGCCGAGCAGCCCGGGGCCGCTTCCTGCCCGGCGGGTCGTCCCCGAGGATGAGGCATCGCGGGGGGCCGGGGCGCCGCGGTCGCCGGCGCCCGCACCCGCCGCCGCGGCGGCGCGCGAGCTGCTCTTGGCGACCGGCCGGGCCGGCTTCGTCGCAGGCCGTCGCGGCGTGGGCGACGAAGGAGGCGCACTCATTGGGCAATCATCATTTAGCAGTGATTACTGAGCAGTGATTACTGAGCAGTCATTACTGGGCAGTCATTACTGGGCAGCGATCGTGGGGACGGCGATTTCGGAAACGATCTCTTCGATGATCTGCTCCGCCGTCCGTTTGCGGAGCCGGCTTTCCGGACGGACGATCACACGATGATTCATCACTGCCGGAACGATCCGTTTGACATCGTCGGGCTGCACGTAGGGGCGTCCGCGGATCGCGGCCATCGCTTGGGCGCAGCGGAACAGGGCGATCGTGGCGCGGGGACTGCCCCCCAGGGCGAGATCCTCGTGGGCGCGGGTGTCGTGGACAATCTGCAACAGGTACTGGCGGATCTTGACGTCGACGTGCACGCCGCGGATCGCTTCCTGGGCGGCGATCAATTCCTCAGCCGTCGCGACCGGCTTGATCGCCTCGATCGGATGGCCGTGTTCCAAGCGTTCCAGCATCTGCAACTCTTCGTCGGCCGAGGGATAGCCGAGACTGAACCGCATCAGGAAGCGGTCGAGTTGCGCTTCGGGCAGCGGAAAGGTGCCTTCATGGTCCACCGGGTTTTGGGTGGCGATCACCAGGAAGGGTTGTCGCAGCGTATGCGTTGCCCCGTCGACCGTGACGCGTCCTTCCGCCATCGCTTCCAGCAAGGCAGCCTGGGACCGCGGCGTGGCTCGATTGATTTCGTCGGCCAGCAGGATCTGCGCAAACACGGGGCCGGGGCGAAATTCAAAGTCGGAGGTCTTTTGATTGAAGATCGACGTGCCGGTCACGTCGGTCGGCAGCAAGTCGGGCGTGCACTGCACCCGTTTGAACTTGCAGCCCACGCTCAGGGCCATCGCGCGGGCGAGCATCGTCTTGGCGACCCCGGGGACATCTTCCAGCAGCAGGTGGCCGCCGGAGAGCCAAGCGACCATCGACAGGACCAGTTGCTTTCGCTTGCCCACGATCGCTTGTTCCACGTTGGCGATCACCCGCCGCGTCAGCTCGGTCGCCAGCGCAGGAGATGATTCTTTCGAAGTTGGGGAAGCAGCGGGCATGCGCGGGCGCGGGGCAAAGAGGAGCAAAAAACAGGAATCGCAATGTCGTCCCCCCCATGCTAACCGATCGGGGCGAAATCGGGCGTGACGAGGCCGCCTCCGTTTGCTAAACCGGCGACAGTCGCCCGTCCTCGGGGCTGCCGATGGATCGCCTGTTCGTCGTTCGATCCCTGGATCTGCTGGATTTTTGATGGTTCCTTCGAGAAAATTGCCGCGGACGGGGGCCCCGTTCGCCCTGGGAGCTTGCCTGCTGGCGTGCCTAGGGGTGGCTGCATTCAGCACGCCCGTGACGGCTCAGATGAGCAAACCCGCCGAGTATTTGGCGCAATTGCCAGAAGTTTCCGACTTGCCGGCCCCCGCCGCCGAGGTCCAGTCGCCGGCCGAACTGGACGTGCCCGTCGGCACGGCCGTCGGGGGCTCCCCGCCGGTCGCGCCCGAAATGATCGCCGAGGGCGAAGCGTTGCCGCTGGCCGAGGAGACGCAGCGCTGGTACGCCTACCCGTGGCGATGGTTTACCAAGGGATGGACGAATCATGTCGAATTCGGACTCAATGGCAGTACCGGCAATTCGAAAACGCTGAGCATGCAGACGGGGGCCGAACTGAGTCGCAAGACCGATGTCTACACGCTGGCGCTCGATCTCGATTACGTGCGGACCAAAACCGCGGGCGTGCTGACCCAGAACAGTGGTCGCTTCAATAGCGACTTCGATCGCCTGCTGGGCGACACGCGGTGGTCGGCCTTCAGCAAGCTCGGCTTGGAATGGAATGAGTTCAAGCCGTTTGATCTCCGCGTCAACACCAACGGGGGTGCCGGTTATTACTGGCTGCGAGACGAGCAATCGACTTTTGTGACGCGGTTCGGTGCCGGGGCCTCACGGGAGATCGGATCGCCCGACGATTCCTGGATTCCGGAAGCGCTGTTCGGGGTCGAAGCGGAACACCAATTGACCGCGACCCAGAAACTGAAGGCCAAGATCGATTACTTTCCCCGTTGGAACGACTTTTCGGACTACCGGCTGGTTTCCGATGTTTCCTGGGAGATGCTGCTCGACGGCACCGAAAACCTCAGCCTGAAATTGGCCGCCACCGATCGTTACGACAGCACCCCCCAGGGATCGCTCGCCAACGACCTCTTCTACTCGCTGCTGTTGATCTACAAGTTCTGACGGAACGAGGCTTTGTCAGAAAACTGAAAAACGGCTCGCGTAGCGACTCCGCGATGTCCCTTCTCCCCCGCCGCGCACCGGCTTGCGGGGGAAAGGGAGAGGAGGAGGGGCCGTTTTCTGACAAAGCCTAGCTGGTTTCCGGGGGAGGAACCGTCAGCCAGAATTGCCTAAGGTCCCAGCCATCGCGAAGCGGAAAGGTTGCCCGATAGGTCGTCTCCGTCGCTTCTCCCGCTTCGGTCTGCTCGGTCGCGATGATCGTAAAGCTTCCTTGGAAGGGAGCGGCCCCTTCATTGATCAATTGCAACTCGACCGCTTTGGCCGAATCCCCTTTCGCGGCGGATTCGACCGCAGCAGCGGAGAGGCCGTCGGGCAAGCCCACGGCGGTGACCTGCAACGGCCTGGCGTATCCGTCTAGTCGGTTAATGGCGATCTCGAGCGTGGCCGGGTCCTGCGGCGAAGCGACGAAGCGTTGCCCGGCGACAGTCAATTCCACCGTGGGCACCGCCTCGCGGAGCTCGACCGTGTAGGCTCGCCGCGGGCCCCCTAAACCACTCAGTTCACGAACCTGCAATTCCAGCGAGCCGTCCGCCGGCGCAGCAAAGCTGACCGCGGCATCGTATTGGCGTCGGCTGCGGTCGTCGTTGTCCGCGATGGTTTTACCGGAGGAGGGGTCGACAACCTGCAGGGTCGAATCGAGCAGCACGCCGAACCGCCGCGCATGCACCTCCGCGTGGTACCGCTTGCCCTCTTCCACCGGAAACCGCAGCCGATCGACTTGATGCGGTTGCTGCAGGCGGCCCGCGAACAGCACCGGCAGCCGATCGGTTTCGGTCGGGGCAATGTTGGCATCGCCGGCAAAGCGGACCGTGGCCGCAGGCGCCGATCGCGGCTGGGGTTGCCAACCGAGCGCCCCGGCGAGGTGCACGATCGGAGACGGGGCGGGAGGATGCCCCGGTTGCCGCGCGGGATGCGGTTCGGCCGGCAGGTTCCAGCCAAAGAAGCGGCTTTCCGTAAGCGGCGCGGCGGTTTGGATAAAGGGCAGCCCAAGGTCGAAAAAAGGACCGCTCGTGAGGGTCAGGGCGTAGCCGAAGGAATCGGCTCCGCTAAAGCCGATCGTGCTGTTCGGCGTTTCGGGAAAAGCAAAGATGCGAACGATCAGCTCGCGGTCTTCGTGCGGGGTGTAAACGAGTTGCGGGTCGATGCCGCGCGCGTCGTCAGACTGTGCCAGCACGTTCCCTTGCAGATCGGCCAACTGGAGGACGGCATCCATCGGGGAAGCGAGTCGCCGGTTGGCGGTTGCGGAGACGACCAAGGTCTTGCCGGCTGGCACCTTGATGCGAAAACCGTCGAGATCTCCCCGTTTCGCCAGGCGGCCATGGACGACCCGCGGCAGTTCCAGCGGCGTCGCCGTGGCCAGCCGATCATTCGGTTCGGTCTCGATCGCGACGGTCGTGCGGGTGATCAGCAGCGGCAGGAGGTCGCTGGCCGAACGATCATCGGTGAAGCGGATCCAGGCGATCCCGGGTGCGGCGTTCTCAGCGACCGTGACTTGCCACTGGCCCGCTTGCTCCAGCGGT
>CAYNVI010000276.1:0-6521 GCA_964400585.1 uncultured Pirellulaceae bacterium
TTCGTCGACGAACTCGACGCGATCGGCAAGCAGCGGGGGTCGGGTGGCTTTCAGGGCAACGACGAGCGCGAGCAGACCCTCAACCAGCTGCTCGTCGAGATGGATGGCTTTGACGCCCGCAGCGGCTTGCTGGAATGGCGGGATCGTGTGCGAACGAATGGGAATCCCGTTGGCGTACAGCACCAGGCGATGGGCACGCACCCATTCGGGGCCTTGGACCCGCGCGCGAACGGTAAAGGAATCGCCGGAGATCGACAGGGAATCCCCCGAACGCGCCTCCCCGTCGACGGTCAATTCGGCCAGCAGGCCCAGGCTGACCAGCACGCGGCCGTCGACAAAACTCTGGACGGCGGCGTCCACGTCGATCGCCCCGGGATCGCGGTCGTCGACGTAGACGTAGGTTCGGCCCTGCCCCACGATCTTCCGCGAGACCTCGTGCGAGTCGCTGGTCCCGACGGCCGTCAACCGATGCCCGCGATTGAGCCGGGTCAACCAGTCGTGGAACAGCCGCATCGGATCGGTTTGCAGCGCCGCCGAGTTGATGACTTCCATCGCGTTGGCGCCCCATTGCCTTCCATCCAGTCGCGCCCCCACGGCTCCGATCACGTTTTCCGGTGCAAAGGGAGTGAAGCCCGAATGGACATCGCGGGCGTGATTCAAGATGGCCACCCGGATCTGCGGGGTCGCGAAAATATCGGCCAGCAGCGTCTGCCAGTCTTCGTTGCGATGGTTGGGCAGCGGGGCGTCCGGCTCCGCGGGAAAGACGTTGAAGTGTCCCTTTCGGGTCGTCACCTCGTTCCCAATGATCGGCGTCATCTGGTCGGCCAATCCGAGACGCTGCAGGTAAGGGCGGTAGTCGACGAAGGTGTTGTGGTCGGTCGCGATCGGAAGTTCGATGCCTTCGCCGGCCAAGGTGATCATCCGTTCGTCCAGCGACGCATCGCCGTGGCGGGAGACTTCGAACGTATGCACGTGTGGATCGCAGGCGACCAGCCCGGTGGTGTCGACGACGCGTTGGAGGGTTGCCGTGACGGTTGCGGAGGATCCCGCTTCGACGACCACTTCCTGGCGATCAAGACTGTATTCAAAGCCGCGGCCGCAGAGGACCGTGTAGCGGCCAGCGGCCAGGCCGATCGTGGTTTGGCCGTCGGCCGCATAGACCACGCCGCTGCGGACCGCCCGCTGGTCGTTGGAGCTGGCGCCGATCGCTGCCAATGCCCCTGGGGCCTTCAAGATCGTCCAGCGGCAAGGAAGCGCTCGCCCTGCTTCATCGCTGGCTTGTAATTCCAACCGCCCTTCACCAAGGACGGCAGCCCGGGGCCGGGGATCGAGCCAGATCGCACCGATCCGCACATCGTCGGTCCGCTCGCCGGTCGCCTCGACCAGCAGTTCGTTATCCTCTGCCTGGAGGATGCCGGGAGGTAATTCCCAAACCTCTTCCATGTCGTTTTCATCACTGAAGAGGCTACCGAGTTTTTCGCCGTTCAGGGAAACGGTCCAGCCTTCTTTCACGTCGACGCGGCGCAACCCCAACGTGACTGGGTCGGTATTCGGGACAGCGTCGAAGCGAACCTGTAGCCGATCGCCACCGGCAGACGGAGGGAATTCGGACCATTCCTCTTGGGTGCCGCTCCGTAGATGGACCAGCTCGCGGTGCAGGAAACGCCGTTCCGCCTGGGCGGAGGTGAGCGGAAGCGAAGCGATCGCGATCAGCAGGCAGCGGAAGCGGGGCGGAAGCATGGCGGGATCAGGCGGGGGGGCTCAAGCAAAAGGACCCACCAATCGTACTCGCCGTTTGGCTGGTCGGCGAGCGAGGGGCGGTGCTTCGATCCCCTGCCTCAGCGGGCCGATCGGAGGTTTGCAGGCCCGCCGCATTCCTACCGCCGGCCGGCGAGCAGTCGCCCCACGACGAAGCCGACGGCGGCGGTGCCCGCCAACAGGCCCCAGCGGGCGAGCGAGGAAGGGCAACAGGCCGCGCTGCGAGCGGGGCCGGTTGGCAGTGGCAGGGGTTGTCGGCCGGCCGACTTCGAGACATACGCTGCGGCCGCACGATCGGCTTCCGACATCCCGCTGTTGAAGGCGGGTGGGTCGCTGGCCGGAAAGGATTCGTCGCTCGCTTCGTCGATCCGGTTGGACGTGTGATTCCCGCGGCGTGATTCTTGTGGTTGCATCGATGATTCTCCCGGGTATCCAGACGCGAGGTGATCAAGGGCAGATAAAACGAGGCCGCCAAGAGGTCTCGGTCGCTGCCCGAGTCAAGCCGGTCGCGCAAACCGATGTTTGCGCGATCGCACATCGTGCGAGCCGCGCTTTCATCTGCCGCGGTTGCGCAGAGGTGCATGTCGCGTGCCAGTCTGGCCAGAAAACGACCCAGCGCGGGCGGCAAGCGGGCCTTGTCTCGACGCCGAGGCGGGGTGGGGGCAGGCAGGGCCTAGGTTTCGCTTTCGGCCGGCGGGGTGGGGAGCACGGTGTGCTCGGGGCGGACGGCGACGACGGGACAGGGCGCGTGCCGGATCACGTGGGCGGCGACGCTGCCCAACATCACGTCGGCCAGGGCCGATCGTCCCACCCGTCCGATCACGATCAGGTCGATCGCCTGTTCCCGCGCGTACTCTTCGATCTCGTGGTACGCCGTCCCACATTTGATCGTCATCACGGTGTGGTAGCGTTCGCGTTGATCGGGGGTCAGGCAATCGATGAACTTCATCGCCATCTTGTCTTCGTGGGCGTCGCGTGCCTTCTGCGAGGTCCCTTGTTGCATCAGCAGGGGATCGTCGTCGACCGACAAGAGATGGAGGCGGGCGTGGCTCGCTTCGATGATCCGCTTGGCGAATTCGAGGGCGTGCCGCGAGCTTTTGCTGAAGTCCATCGGGACCAGCACTTCGGTGATCGGCTGAACGTTGTTATTCATGGGCGTGCATTCAAAAAAACGATGGAAGAAGCGGGTACTGTGCCAAACTTTCGGCTGTTCAACAATGGCGGCAGATACGGACCCGGCGGGGGCCGTAAAGCCCTTCCCGTCAACCGCTTTGCTAAGGCCGGTTCGGCGGTTTCCCCAGCATTCCTTAGTATAGCGTTCGTCAGCGGGAGGATCGCCCTTGGGCTTTGCTGGAGCCCCGCCGGGCGCACCGGAGCAGTCTCCGCAGGATCCCCCGGTTTCTTCGCTTGCGGCCAAATGCCGAGGGTTCTAACGTGTCGGCTGGTGGTGACGCGGCATCCCCGGGGGTCGAGACCCGAGGGGGGCCTCGCGCTGCTGCTTTCCTAGCTGGACCGTTACGAGGAGAAGCCTTCCATGTCGCGCGGCCTGATTTTGTTGCTTTTTGCCTGCCTCACCGCGGCCCTGTTGCCGGCCGCCGCGGAGCCTCCCCCGCCGCCCCAAACCGCGACCGGCGAGCCGCCGCTGCGCACGCAGGCCGAGGTCGTCAAGCCGTTCATGCGGGCCAAGCTGGAGCACGCTCAGGAGGTCTTGCGGGGTGTCGTGAGCGAAGATTTTGACCGGATCGCGCGACACGGTCAGTCGTTGGGTTTGCTCAGCCTGGAAAGCAACTGGCACGTGTTGCAAACCGAGGAATATGTTGCCCAGAGCACCGCCTTTCGGCGGGCGACCGAAGCGCTCAGCCGGGCGGGCCGGGAGCGGAATCTCGATGCCGCCACGGTCGCCTATCTCGATGTGACCGTCAAATGCGTGCAGTGCCACCACTACCTGCGACGCCGTGCGAGCGCCCGCGTGCCAGCTGCCGGCAACTGACCGCGGCTTCCGACTTGATCGTCCTGGTTCCTGTTGGCGGAGATTCCTCGTGTCGGAGCGGACGGCCTATCACGAAGCGGGTCATGCCTTCGTCGCACATTACCTGGGCGGTCGTGTCCGTTCGGTGACCCTCGAGCCCGACTGGGACGACGGGCCGCTCCGCCACGCCGATGTGCAGGTCGAATGGTTCCGCGATCGGTTCAGCGAGCGGGAATTTGCGGAACGTGCGGTCTTGGTCGCTTTGGCGGGACCGGTCGCCGAGATGATCCATGGGGGCGAACCTTTCCATCCCGGTTTCGTCGCCGAGTGGGCGGCCGATTGGCAACTTGCCTGGGAAGCGGCCGCCCCCCTGGTGGCCTCCGATCGCAAGCGTCTCGCCTTCCTCGAACAAGCGACGCGGCAACTTTATCGCATGCTCGATCAGGACGCCCCCTGGGCCGCGATCGCCGCCCTGGTCGACGAGCTGTTGGCTCACGAGACGTTGGACGCCGAAATGGTGGAAGCGAGCCTGGCGAACTGGCCGATCTAGCGGACGGTCACGGGTGAGGTTACGGGCGAGGGCCCCGGGATGGCCGCCGCCCCGCGGACCGGAGGATCCGCCACCGCTTCGGCTAAGGGAAGCCGGTAGATCGCATAGAAGGCGTTGGGCGACCAGCGGGTCGGATAGATCTTGCGCAAGGGGACTTCCCCCGTCACGATCCGGCGGTCGACCAGCAGGTATTCGGCGCCGTAATCGCGACGGAACTCGCGGAGCAGACGATATTGGATCGTGACGCGGACCCGCCCGAGTCGCCGGGGAAAGACGCGTTCAAAACGTCGCCGCCAAGCGAGCAACGAGGGGGCATCCTGGGGGACGTCTTTCCAGTTGACGACCTCGGCACGGTGCGCGTACCACTTGAAGGTCTGTTGGTGGCGGGGCGTCAGGAAGACGGCTTCTTCCGGGGTGTTGTCGCGGGCCCAGCGGCAGGCGGCGGTCCACGCTTCGAAGATGGCTTCCCGCTGGGACTTGTCCAGGTTTTCCGCACCGGCAAGCAAGCGGAGGTCACAGGCCGGAGGGACCCGCTGGTCGAGACGCCGCCAGATCGCAGCGCCGATCAGCCCGCCGGCGACCAAGCCGACCGTCAGCACCAGTCGCCGGGCCAGCGGGCGGGAGAGACCGCTGGGCGGCTGGGTGAGCCAGCCGAGCAACCCCAGCCCCAGCGCCAAGGGAACCGCGGCATCGGTGAGGCGAAACCAGTAGTACCGCAGGCCTTGGGCGGCCAGATCGGGCGCCCAGCGGGTGAGCAGCCCCAGCAACAGGCCGATCAGCACCAGTACCCAGGCGCCGGCGGTGAAACCGATGATCGGACGTAGCACAGCTCGTCGCCGCAGCGGCCACAAGACGGCCAGGGTGCCGGCCGCCAGCAGCCCGTGACGCAGGTACCAATGCGGGGCAAAGGCTGCAGGGAGAAGATGGTGACGGAGCCGTTGGTAGGTATAGATTTTGGCGGCCAGGGCAGCTTCCTGGGGCGTGCTGTCGAGCGACAGCGCCAGCCCCGGCAGCAGACCAAAGAGGGCGAACAGTCCGCCGAGGACGAGTCCTGCCAATTGTTTCGGAAGCGGTTCCGTGCCGCGTTGCAGCCCCCAGGCGAGCCCAGCCGCCAGGACGGACCAGCCGCCGACCAAGACATGGAAGGCGCTGGCGACCCCGAGCAGCGGCCAGACCCGGGACCAGCGACCACGGACGGCCTCGCTGAGCGCGAACAGGACCGCGGCGTAGGCAGGCACTTTCGCCTCGATCCCGCCGACCACCCACTCCCCGGCCAGATCGCCGTATTCGATCCCGGCCATCCAGACGAGCCCCAGCAGCAGGCTGCCGTAGCGGATCGGGGCGACACTCCAGGCAACTCGCTGGAGGCCGGCCGCCAGCAGCCCCCAGCCGATCCACCGTCCGATCCAGACCGCCGTGGGCAGCGAAAACCACTGCGTCAGCGCCCCGAACGTGACGTAGAAGGTCCAGTGCGCCTTCCCCGAAGGCGCGAAAGCGTCCTGGGCCAGCCACGACGGATCCCAGAATTGCTTCGCCTTCACCCAGTAGTGGGCCTCGTTGATTCCCGGCGGAGGATCCCCCGCGTAAGCATAGAACAGCAGCATCAGCAGCGCGGTTTCCCACGCGGCCCACGCCCCGCCTGCTTTCCAGCTAGCGGTCGGCCCCGCCCCTTGCGAGTCGGCTGGAGCTCGCCTTCCGAGCCAGCGGCCGAGTCGAGAACCCGCTCGCGATCCCCCCGCCTTGGCAGCCTTCGCAGGGGCGGCCGAGGGAGAGGACGGAGAGGTGGCGGAAAGCAAAGGAAAACCGTTGGTCACGGATGGTGGGCTCGGCGTCGGGAAAGCGATCGGGGGGACCGGCTTCGGGCATTATTGCCGACTCAAGAAGAGGGCGGTGCGATCCGCTTCGACCGGAGGCGTCGTCAAGCGTCGCCGCAGCATCGGGAGGATCTGGGACGGGCCTTCTTCGAGGGCCTCGCTGATCAGCTGGGCCAGTTGATGCTGCGAGAGCCGGCTGGAGGTCTGTTCTCCGGCGGCTCCCATCAGCCCGCGGGTGCAGGCGAACAAGGATTCGCCCGAGAGGAGGTGGATCGACGATTCGGAGAAAGTATCGTCCAGGCGATCGCCAAGCGGGGACGTCGCGGTGTTGACGGGTCGGAACCCGTAACGGCTGCACACCAACGCTTGCACGTCGCCCGCGCTGGCGACGGCCCCTTCCCCCGTTTCCGGGTCGATGCGGGCGTAGAGG
>CAYNVI010000277.1:0-6509 GCA_964400585.1 uncultured Pirellulaceae bacterium
CGGCGGGCTCGGCGATATGCTGATGGGCGACAACCGCTGAGCAGGCCGCGGCGGTCGACGGATGAAAATGTTGGCGTGGCAGGATCCGTCTTGCCCGCCGTTGATGATCCGGCGAAGCCTTTTTCAGTCCGCCCTCCCGCCGAGAAGATGGAACTCAGGGCTGTCGGTTATACACACGTTGGCTTTGCCGACTGGTGCCCCCTCTCCCCCGTGAGAAACGACCTCCGTTGGCTTTCCATCACGCGAGACGTTGCGGTCGTTTCTGATGGGGGAGAGGGCTGGGGTGAGGGGGCTCGCATGAGGGGCGACGACTCGTGGCGGAGCTGGCGTTTCATCGACGTTTTTACAGAGAAATACGTCCTCTGATCACGCAACGCCGGCCTCCGGCGCGCCCCCTCACCCTATCCCTCATTCCACGCCGACGGCGAGACCTTCGGCGGCGGGTTCTTCCCGCCGCGTCTCGAAGGCTTCGACCACCGCACAGCCGCAGGCATCGCTCCAGACATTGACCGCCGTGCGACCCATGTCGAGCACCCGGTCGACCGCCAGGATCACGCCCTGTAACTCGACCGGCAGGTTCACCGCCTGCAGGATGATCACCATCATCACCAGACCGGCGTGGGGGATTCCTGCCGCGCCGATACTCGCCAGCAAAGCGGTGAAGATGACGATCAATTGCTGCGACAACGGAAGGTTCGCCCCGTAGTGCAACTGGGCGATAAACAGGACCGCGACCGCCTCGTACAGCGCCGTGCCATCCATGTTGACGGTCGCCCCCAGCGGCAGCACGAACGAGCCGGTGCGATTGCTGATGCCGCCGCGTCGTTCGACGTTGGAAAGCGTCAAGGGGAGCGTCCCGTTGCTGCTGGCGCTACTGAACGCCGTCAATAACGCCGGGCTCATCGCCTGGGCGTATTCCCAGGGATTCCTGCCGGCGACGAATCGCAGGATCAGCGGCAAGGTCAGGCAGGCGTGGACGAGCAGCGCCAGCAGGACGGCCAGCATGTACCAGGCGAGTGACGAAAAGACGTCCAGACCCTGCGTGGCGGTCACGTAGACCATCAAGAAGAAGACGCCGAGTGGCGCCAGCCGAATGATCGCGGTGGTCATCGCCATCATCACATCAAAGCCTGCCGTAGCCGCCCCTCGGACCGTGCGGGCGGTCGTGCCACCGACCCGCGTCGCAAAGATCGCGAAGGCCAGGGTAAAGGCGATGATCGACAGGAAGTTCGGTGCGACCATCGCCCCCAGCGGGTTCGCCGGAATCAATGCCTCCAGTTGGGCGAACAAGATCGTGCCCAGGCTCGAGCCCGCTGCGGTGTCGGCCAGCGCTTCGGGAGCCGCCGCGGCGCCGGCTTGCAGTCCCGGGCGGACGAGATTGACCGCCAACATGCCGGTGCAGATCGCCAGCAGGCTGGTCGTGGCGTAGTAGGCCACCGTGCGGCCGAACATCCGCCCGACCTGTCCCGCGTCTCCCAGTCCCATGATGCCGGTCAACAGCGAGGTGAGGATCAAGGGGACCGCCACCATCTGCAACATCCGCAGGAACAATTTGCCGATCCGCTGGAACCATCCGCCGATCGATTTCGCGCGGCTTTGACCGCGGGCGTTGTAGAGGGCGGTCAGCGAAGGATACGCGGCCGTGAATGGCTCCCAGGAACCGAACCGGCGCGTGCCTTCGTCTTCGGCGGCCGCTTGGCGACGGAGCGAAGGATCGACGATCAGGGTTTCGGTGGTCCCCTCACGCGTCTGCAGACGAAAACGGGTCCGGTCGGGCGTGTCTGCGATTTCGACACGCTGCAGGTTTTCCGGCAACCTGCTCTCCAAGCGGACGGTCCGCGTTCCCAAGCCGGCGTTCAAGGCGATCCCCAAGATCGCCCCGGTCACCATGCCAATCAGAATCTGCCAGTGGAGCGCAAGCTTGAACACGCGATGCCTCAGTGCGATACGAAAACACAAAACCGCCCCTGATTCTAACGGGCCGGCGGCCCGTTGCAGCGGACCTATCCGCTGGCGGCTATGCCGCGTGGCGTCCCTGTTGACGCTGTTCGCGGCCCACCCAGGCTTTCAACGCGCGACCGGTGACGACTTCGAAGTACCGCGCCAGCCGCAGCGGTAACGCGTGGCGGCGGACGAAGCCATGGGGCACCAGTTTGCCATTGACGTTGCGGATGTACTTCATCGGGTCATGATCGAACAGCATGTAGTTCGCCGCCCGCGCCGCATTCTCGCGACTCTTGCTGGACAGTTCTTCGGCCATCAACTGCAAGAAGCCGTCGAGGTCTGCCGGGGTGTAGGCGACGTCCAAGGAGTCAAAGAACGACGGTCCCAGCAGGACGACCGGTTTGCCCGCCCAGCAGGCTTCGATGGTCAGCGTCGATCCGAAGGTGACGACGACATCGGACCAGTCGATCAAGGCGTAGGTGTTGGCGGTGTCGGTCGGGTAGTAGAGCGTGACGTTGTTCCGCCCTTCCAGGTCGGTGAAGGGGCTGAAGATGTCGGTGTTGATGTCGGCCTGGTTGGGATGGAAGCGGACGCAGAAGTGCGTTTCGGGATACTGCTCGGCCAGCCGACGGACGACCTCGTCGCTCGCTTCAAACGGCGATTCCCAGGCTTTGCCGAGCGAGGCGAATTCGTCTTGGCTGCTGAGGAAAATCGCGACCTTGCGGGTAGCTTGCACCTGGGGGGGCTGGAAATCCTCGGCGTGCTGCTTGGCAAATTTATTGCCGGCCCGCGTGCGGTTTTTGGAGAAGAAGGCGTCGGCCGCTTCGTAATTCGCTTCGTTGGCCAGCATCCGCTGTTGGATCGCGTGGCGGTCGTGGGTCGTATGGCCGCGGAAGACGATCGGCAGGTGGTTGCGCGTGACCTCCAGCGTGTTGACGTCGATCCCGGCATCGCGGGCGGCGAGCAGGCAAAATTTGGAGCAGGCATGGCGACCGTTGAAGACTTCGACGCGCGTCGCCCGCTGATCGGCGATCGCCTGCTTCATTCCCGCCAGCAGCTGGTTGGCGGTGCGGAAGTAGCGCTGCTTGATCCCGACCGCCAAGCGACTTCGGCGAACCTCCCGCGGCAGCGTGCGGAAGGTGGAGACGATGCCGCTGACGACGCCGTGCAGGATCTCTTTTTTCTCCCGCAGTGTCGTCTGGGTCGGTTGCTGAGGCGGCCCGGCCGTCAGGGGGATCAAGGGCAGGTCCAGCTCTTTGCCCATGGCGCGCACGCCTCGTTGGCAGATCTTGCAGACGACAGGCAGTCCCGCATAGTTGACCGCACAGGTCCCTCCGGTCTGAGCGCAGTAGCTCAATCGCACGTCGTTGCCCTGCTCTTTTAACTCTTTGGCCCGCGCCACCGCCACCATCGTCGGCTTCCGCCACAGCGGATAGGCGACGTGGACAATCACGCGGTCGCCGCCCGTTTCGGTCTCGTCCTGGGGGTCCTGCCCGGCGGGTAGCCGCGCATCTTCGTCGTGGTTCAGGGGAACAGAAACAGCGGAGGACGCGGGATTGGAGCGATGCATCGCTTTGTCTTTCATCGGAAAAAGGGGAAGCGTCGGCAGGCACCGAGGGGACGCGTCACTGCATGGCGCGATACATCGCCTCAGCAACCTGCCAGTCCTCGGGGGTGTCGATATCTTGGACGCAGCGGCGGTCGACCACGACGCCGCGACAACGGGAGCTGTAGATCGGTCGGCCGGACAACCACGCTTCCGCGGTACCCCAGTAGAACTGCCCCGCATCGTGATAGGCTTCCGGCAGATCCTGCGAACGGGTTTGTTCGTGCTCCGGCCAGAACATCCGCAGTTCCTCGCCCTGGACCTGCAGCGCACGGAAAATCGGAAAGGCGAAGGAGGTGATCGGAAAGGCATAGTCGCAGGCATCGTCGCGGCGGAGCCGTTCCCAGGCTTCCTGGAGAACGCCGGCTTGCAGCAGCGGCGCGGTCGCGTAGATGCAGCAGGCATGGCTGACCGGACCGCGGTGGGCCTCGACCCACCGCACGGCATGCTGGATGACGGGGACGGTGGGCGTGTGGTCGTCGGCCAATTCCGCCGGCCGCCGGAAAGGGACCTCGGCGCCGCTCGCTGCGGCGACTTGGACCACCGCCTCGGCGTCGGTCGAGACCAGCACCAGGTCGAACAGCTGCGAAGCGACCGCCGCTTCGATCGAGTAGGCGATGATCGGCTTGCCGCAAAACGGACGCGTGTTTTTGCCGGGGATCCGTTTACTGCCTCCGCGGGCAGGGATGATGGCGATCCGCATGTCCGGCAGGCTCGTTGGTGGGGCGTGGAAAGGTAACGAGTTGACGAGACTTGATTGCTGCGCGCGTGCCGAAGCGACGACGCTCGGCGGCTGCGCTGGTTGCCTCGTCCCTGACGTAGCCGGAACGAGGAAATGGATCAGGTTATTTCTGACCCGTCCCCGCGATCGCGGTGCCTTCGACCAGCTCGCCGACAACTTCGATCACTTGGGTGATGTCGGCGTCGCTCATCGCCGGATAGAGCGGCAGGCTGAGCGTCTGTTGGTAGAAAGCCTCGGCGACCGGACATTTTCCGGGCCCGTATCCGTACTGACGGCGGTACCACGGCTGCAGATGGACCGGGATGTAAAGGACCTGCGAGCCGACGCCAGCCGCCTGCATCGCCTGCATCACTTCCGTCCGTGTTTTCCCGAGGGCTGCAAAGTCGATCTGCACGCTGTAGAGATGCCAAGACGTGCACTCGGCTTCGCTGGGACGACGCAATTGGGGCGGACGCAGCAGGGCAAAGTCGGCGAATGCTTCGTTGTAACGTTGGACGATCTGGCGGCGGCGGGCGAGGAACCGATCGAGCTTGGCCAGCTGACTGATTCCCAGGGCGCACTGGAAATCGGTGATCCGAAAGTTGAAGCCCAGTTCCTGCATTTCGTAATACCAGGGCCCGTACTCGGCGAAGGCAGGATCGCCCAGCCCTTCCAGGGATGGCCGGTCACGCACCATCCCGTGATGCCGCAACCGGCGGGCTTCGGCGGCCCAGCCGTCGTGGTCGGTGACCAGCATGCCCCCTTCGCCCGTCGTCATCGTTTTGACCGGGTGAAAGCTGTAGGTGGTGATGTCCGCCCAAGGATGGCCTCCGATCGGCCACCGCTGACCCTCGGCATCGAAGGCGCCACCGACGCCGTGGCAGGCATCCTCGATGATCGTCGCACCGCCTGCTTTGGCGACGGCGGCGAGGGCGGGAAAATCGCATGCCTGGCCCGCATAGTCGACCGCCACGACCGCGCGGGTGTCGTCCTGCCAATGGGCGGCCAGCGCGTCGGGACACAGCGTGTACGACACGGGATCGATGTCGGCGAAGTCGGGAATCGCACCGACGTAGGCTGCCGCATTCGCGGAAGCGAGGAAGGTGTTGGGAGAGGTGACCACCCGGTCGCCTGCGCCGATTCCGGCGACCAGCATCGCCAGCTGCAACGCCGAGGTTCCGTTGTTGACCGCGATCGCGTGCTTGCCCCCGACGCGCTGCGCGAACGCTTCTTCGAACGCGGCGACTTGCGGACCCGTCGTCAGCCAGCCGGAACCGAGGGAAGCGGCGACCGCTGCGAGGTCGTCCGCGTCGATCGACTGTTGACCGTAGGGGAGCATCGGCGATTCAGCGGAAAGGAGGAAGTTCGGAGGGGGGCCCGGCCCGGGTCGTTAGAGAGATCTCTGAGGAGGCTGTTTGTTGTCCCCTCTGCGCCCTGATAAATGACCGCAAGCTCTCGCGAGATGGAAACCCAACGGAGCTCGTTTCTCACAAGGGAGAGGGGGCAAGAGTCGCAAGGCCGACTTCTGGATAACCGTCAGGACCCGGTGGCGAGTCCGCTTAGGCGGCTTTGTGCCGAACGCTCAGCGGTTGGATCGAGGGGTCAAGGTGATCGTGGATCAATTGCCGGAGCTCGGCAACGTTCAACCACTCGCTGTTTTGATCCGAGGTATAGGAGAAACCTTCGCCGACCGGTTTGGCTTGATGGAATTCGCTGAACCGTTGGACGTTTTCTTCCAGCTGGCAGAAGGGGGCGTGAGGGACGATGATGTAGTGGCCCGGGGCGTCGATCGTCGCCATCGCATCGACTTCGGTGATCATCTCTTCGTGCAGTTTTTCGCCGGGACGGATCCCCACGATCTTCTGTTCGCAATCGGGACCGACCGCCGTGGCGACATCGCCGATGCGGTAGGAGGGGATTTTGGGGACAAAGATTTCGCCGCCGAGCGAATGCTGCAGACCCTGCATCACCAGATCCACCCCTTCGGAGAGGAGGATGCTGAATCGCGTCATCCGCGGATCGGTGATCGGCAGCACGCCTTGGTGGCGTTGTTTCAGGAAGAACGGGATGACCGAGCCGCGGGACCCGAGGACGTTCCCGTAGCGGACGACGGAGAAAGTGAGGTCCCGGCTGCCCCGCATGTTGTTGGCGGCGACGAACAGCTTGTCGCTGCAGAGTTTCGTGGCCCCGTAGAGGTTGATCGGGGCACAGGCCTTGTCGGTCGAGAGGGCGACGACT